>JBFFDB010000188.1:0-1565 GCA_041559595.1 Sulfurimonadaceae bacterium | reverse complement strand
ATGAACTGGAAAGGGATATATTGCATTTTTTTGATACTCTGGATAATAAATATATCAAAATTATCAAAAAAGGGCATAAAGATATTCTAAAGCAACTTGCAAAATTAAAAACAGATGAAGTAGATCAAGAAAGTATAACAGACCTGGATGAGATAATTGATACATTTAAAACGTATTCAAAAGTAAATACGAAAGAGATTCAACAGACACGAGGATACCTATTCCTAGTAAATGTTGTTATGGCAGCTGAAGCTTATGAAGTGCTCTATCAGGCAAACAAGGTTAGTGATACTTCTGAAAGTATTTTAAATAAGATTGATATAGATTTAAAGACAAAAATCGAGAGTTCCATAAATACACTTGCAGTTACAGGTCTCTTTTCTCTTTTACTAATGTTAATAATATCATTAGTCATCATACGTAGTATTGTGAAGCCGCTGAGTTCTCTTACACATTCGTTTGAAGAACTTGCTAATGGAAACAGTGATATAGAGATTGAACCTTATAAGGTGAAGGATGAAATAGGTGGTTTAACACAAGCGGCTAGAGTCTTTAGAGAAAAGAATGAAGAGACGCAGGCGTTGTTAAACTACTCTGAAGAGCTTTCTAAAAGTCTAAAGCTTAGCGAAGAACGTTTTTCTCTGGCATTAGAAGGGGCAAAAGATGGTTTATGGGATTGGAATCTTATAACAGATGAGGTTTTCTATTCAGATACATGGAAAAATATGTTTGGTTATTCAGGTGATAATGTTCAAAACACCCTTGAAAATTGGAAAGATAAGATCCATCCTGATGATGTACAAGCCGTTATGAAAACCTTGAAGAATTATTTGAAAGATGGAACGAAGGCGTATGAATCAGAGATGCGAATTAGATGTAGTGATGGCCAATATAAACATATATTAGCACGCGGAAAGGCTATAACAGATAATGATGGTTACATCATACGTTTGATTGGTTTGCATATCGATATAACAGAACAAAAAAAACTTGAGACATCATTAATTAGGGCAAAGATAGATGCTGATAACGCAAACAGGTCAAAATCAGACTTCTTGGCTAATATGAGTCACGAGATCCGTACTCCGTTAAACGGTATACTTGGATTAACTGACCTCGCTCTCAAAACACAACTGGACACTAAACAAAGGGATTACCTTAGTAAGTCAAAAACATCATCTCAGGCACTCCTGCGTGTTATCAATGATATCCTTGACTATTCTAAAATAGAAGCCGGTAAACTTGATCTTGAGATGCGACCCTTTGACTTAAAAGAGTTGATAAATAATATTATGGATTTATTTCAATATCAGGCAGATTACAAAGGTATAAGTCTTCTTGTGGATAATAGTATAGATTTTTCTGAATATAGATTAGTTGGAGATGCACTGCGTTTAACACAGATATTGACGAACCTGGTCGGAAATGCTATAAAGTTCACTGATCATGGAAATGTGCTTATACTCATTAGGTCATTGAATGAAGATGATACGTCCCAAGAGGTGGAATTCACCGTAAGAGACAGTGGTATTGGTATGAATAAAGAAGTACAAGAAAACCTTTTT
>JBFFDB010000187.1:0-1599 GCA_041559595.1 Sulfurimonadaceae bacterium | reverse complement strand
TTGTGGTCCAGCTTCTGTCATAGTGATAAACGGTAAGTTAATCTCAGTATCAGTTGAACTTGAAAGCTCTTTTTTAGCATTTTCAGCAGCATCTTTAAGACGCTGAAGAGCCATTTTGTCATTTTTAAGATCAATTCCATGAGAACTTTTAAACTCTGCATTTAAGAAGTCAACAATTTTGTTATCAAAGTCATCACCACCTAAGAATGCATTACCGTCTGTTGAAAGAACTTCAAACGTACCATCAGAGATCTCAAGTGTTGTAACATCAAATGTACCACCACCAAGGTCATATACAAGTACAGTCTCTTCTTCTTTAGAGTCTAGACCATACGCTAGTGCTGAAGCTGTTGGCTCATTGATAATACGAAGAACATTCAAACCTGCAATCGTACCCGCTTCTTGAGTCGCTTTACGCTGAGCATCATTGAAGTATGCTGGAACAGTAATAACCGCATCAGTTACCGTTGAACCAATATACGCTTCTGCATCTTCTTTAAGTTTTGTAAGGATCTTTGCAGAGATCTCTTGAGGTGTATAAATTGTACCTGCAACATCAACAGCTGCCATACCATTCTTATCAACGATATTGTAAGTTACCTTATCGTGCGCCTCTTTAGCTTTTTCTTCACTCATCATAAGACCCATGATTCTCTTAACCGAAGAGATAGTCTTATCAGGGTTTGTGATTGCTTGACGTTTTGCTGGATCACCAACAAGAACCTCACCTTTATCTGTAAATGCAACTACTGATGGAGTTGTATTTTTACCTTCTTTGTTAGGGATGATTTTAGCCTCACCACCTTCATAAACTGCTACACACGAGTTTGTTGTTCCTAAATCTATTCCAATTACTTTTGACATATTAATTCCTTATTTTATATTTATTTAGTTAGCGATAACTACCATTGCATCACGCAATGTTCGCTCTTTATATTTGTAACCTTTTTGAAAGGTCGACACAATTTCACCTGATTCATGATCAGGACTGTCTACTTGTTGAACTGCATGATGAATATTTGGATCAAATGGTTCATCTTCAGAAACTGGTGTAACGCCGTGTTTTTCAAGAGTGTTTAAAAATTGTTTCATTGTTAATTCAACACCTTCAGATACTTTTTCAAGTAAGCTTGCAGGTTCTGCATCCGCATCTTTAGCTTTGATAGCACCTTCAAGTGCATCTAAAACAGGGATAAGATCTTTTGCAAACTTTTCGTTTGAGTATTCTAAGGCTTGATATTTCTCTTTCTCAAGACGTTTTTTGATATTTTCAAAATCCGCATGAACACGGTGATATCTATCCTCACTAGCAGCTAATGCTGATTTTAAAGTTTCTAATTCATTTTCTTCAGAAGCTTCTGCTTCAATCTCTTCGTTTTCTGATGAAACTGCGCTTTCAGCATCAAGATTTTCTACGTTTTCACGCTCTTCTTGTGACATTAGTGCTCCTCCTATTTTTAATTTCTGTAAAATTATACATCATTGAGTCTATTAATGTCAAGTAATACTTTACAAATTCTGCTCATATAACTTGATAGTGATAGACTAAAGTATAAAAAACACCATCGAAATGCCTATTTCAAGGCATCTTCTATACTA
>JBFFDB010000186.1:0-1632 GCA_041559595.1 Sulfurimonadaceae bacterium | reverse complement strand
GTTCATCTCGTCACTTGAGTGAGTCTCAAACAAAGGAAAAGACAAAAGAGAAGCTACGTAAACAAAAACTTTTTGATGCCATAGCAATGTCACAAATGGAAGAACCCACTCAAGAAGAACTTGAAGAGTATTACAAGTTACACCTGGCTGAATATCAAATGCCTAAAAGTATTGATGCCATGGTTTATACATCATCAGATAAAGATGCTTTAGAGAGAAAGATCTCTAATCCAATGATAAACCTTCCTAGTGTACAAATGCAAAACCAAACCATTGAAATGGCAAAAGTAAACCCTCAACTGGCACAACTTCTTATCAATACAAAAAATGGAAGCTTCACACAAATCCTTCCACCTATGGCACAGAATCAAGGCTATATGGCTTTTTACATCATGAATAAGAATGATGTCAACACACCTGCTTTATCCCTTGTACAAAATCAAATTCAAGCCAGCATTATGAATAAAAAACGTGACCAAGTCTTAAGTGAACATTTTCAACGTATGCGCATGAATGCAGATATAAAAGTATTGAGATTACCTGAAGAGTAGAATATAAAGTTTTAGACGGAAGATGAGGAACAAACACCTTATGGTGTTTTATCCTTTGTATCTTTCAAGATACTTAGTATCGAAGTTGTTAGAAATAAAGTCCTCATTTTCCATCATTTTTTGATGGAAAGCGACTGTTGTTTTAATCCCTGTAACCTTGAACTCACTTAATGCACGGTGCATCTTAGCAATAGCTTTTTCACGAGTATCAGCATAAACGATTAGTTTGGCAATCATAGAGTCATAAATCGTTGGTACGATATATCCTGCATGCACATGTGTATCAACACGGATATCTTTACCACCTGGAGTCATCCAGTCACCAATCTTACCTGGGCATGGAAGAAACTTCACAGGGTCTTCTGCTGTAATACGACACTCAATAGAGTGCCCTTTAAGAGTGATAGAGTCCTGAGAAGGAAGTTTCTCACCTTCAGCCACACGAATCATAAGTTCAATAAGGTCAAGGTCTGAAACCATTTCAGAAACAGTATGCTCAACTTGAAGACGTGTATTCATTTCCATAAAATAAAAATCTAGGTTTGAATCTAATAAAAATTCAAATGTTCCTGCACCTTCATACTTAATGTATTGTGTAGCACGAACTGCTGCAGCCCAAACACGCTCACGAACTTCTGGAGTCAATACCACTGCAGGTGACTCTTCAATAAGCTTTTGGTGACGTCTTTGCATAGAACAGTCGCGCTCACCAACATGAAGAACATTTCCATGAGCATCTGCCATAATCTGTACTTCAATATGGCGTGGGTCTTTAATGAATTTCTCCATATAGATGGTACCGTCACCAAAGGCAGTAATCGCCTCTGATTCACATGCTAAAAATGCATTCTCTAAATAAGACTCATCTTCAACAACACGCATACCACGTCCACCACCACCTTGAGCAGCTTTTAAGATTACTGGATAACCAACAACCTTGGCACGTTTCTTGGCATCTTCAATATCATCAATAGCACCATCAGAACCTGGAACAACAGGCACATCTGCTTTGATCATTACATCTTTTGCTTTTGACTTATCAGACATAAGTTGCATAACTTCAACCGTTGGCCCAATAAAT
>JBFFDB010000185.1:0-1639 GCA_041559595.1 Sulfurimonadaceae bacterium | reverse complement strand
TTTTTTTGAAATAATTTTTGCAATGGATAGAGAGTTGTCACCACTAAGACGTATGATAGAGATAGAACCGATGCCGTGCGCTGTGGCAACGGCTGCTATAGTATCTTGCATTTTAGAAGTTGTTAGTGTTCGTGTTAGAATTATTAAAAGAATTTACAATAATAAATTTTGCCCCGTCGCGAGTTGAACGAATGGCAACATATTTATCTGGA
The DNA here is from genome assembly GCA_041559595.1 of Sulfurimonadaceae bacterium. Classification (GTDB taxonomy): domain Bacteria; phylum Campylobacterota; class Campylobacteria; order Campylobacterales; family Sulfurimonadaceae. Next base: position 1,427 of record JBFFDB010000185.1, on the reverse strand, counting down.
TATGAAGAACGAAGTTCCCTCAGTGCTATTTGTACTAAAACACCATCAAGTATCTTAGTCTGAGCACGTCCGTCACGATCAATATTTTGATTTACACCTTCAAGGTATTTACAAATCATCTCTTCTTGGTTCTTCAAAAACTCTGCAATTTCTAAACGAAGTTGAAGTTGATACTTAGCATTAATCCAGTTGTATAATAGATAAGACAGGGCCTTATATCTATACCCTTCTTTTCCAATTAGTAGAGCTGCATCTTTGCCTGTAAACTCAACAAGAATAGTCTTCTCATCATGTTCACACACCTTAATCTCATCAATCTCAAAACAGATATTTTTGAAAAGCTTTTCAATCTGTTCTTTAATTTCAGAAGCAACTTCACTTGGCTTACAGCACTCTTCAAAAAAGTTATCAATGGCATTAGTACTAGACGATGTTCCGCCCGCTAAAAGTGCGTGTATCTCGTCATGAGACTTATCACAAATCTCTGTCTCAGTACCAACATAGATCTCTTCTTCTTCATCTGCATAAAGATCAGAGCCATCATAATCATCTTCTTGATCTGTAACAAAAGAAGCAGGTAATATAATATCATTATGAGAAGATGTATGATGCTTCTTCTTCGGCTTAGGTGCTTGATATCTCTGTTTAGGTGCTGCTTTTGTTTGAACTTTTACTTTCACTTCTTCTTTAACTAAAGGAGTCTTTTGCGTAGATTCAACTTTAGTCTCTTGCATAGAAACAGGCTTTATCTCTTCAACAGTCTTAGCTGTTGCAACAATAATCGCCTGTTTTTTAAAAAGACCAAAAAGACCACTTTTTGGTGTTTGTATAACTTCTATATTTAACTGTGTAATAGAACATGATAATTTGTCAGCTGCCTTTGAATAGGCGCCTTCTAAGGTCTCGGCTTCTATCTTGACCATATCTTATACCTCTTTAGCCTTCTTGTGGGCTTCAAATTTTTTATTTACTACAAACTGTTGAACGATAGAAAAAATATTATTAACTAACCAGTATAGAACAAGTCCTGCTGGGAATGTCACAAAGAAAAATGTGAATATTATTGGTAAAAATCTAAATATCTTTTCTTGCATTGGGTCAGTGAAATTACTTGGTGTAATACGTTGTTGATAATACATCGACGCACCCATTAAAATTGGTAATACAAATGTTGGGTCCATATGCGCTAAATCAGTAATCCACAGAGTCCACTCTGCACCTTTTAATTCTACAGCATTTAATAATACCCTATAAATTGCAAAAAAGACAGGAATCTGAAGTAAAAGTGGTAGACATCCACCTAAAGGATTTGCACCTTCTTTCTTATAAAGTGCCATAACAGCGGCATTCATACGCTGTGGATCACCCTTATGCTTTGCTTGAAGTTCTTTTACTTTAGGTGACACTTCTTTGAGTTTTGCCATAGA
>JBFFDB010000184.1:0-1653 GCA_041559595.1 Sulfurimonadaceae bacterium | reverse complement strand
TGTCTCCATTGATGTGCAATCATACTTAGAAGTTCACCCATCTGAGCCATACGCGAATGTTTGATCATCTGTGCAGATTGCTCGTTAACCTTTTTATCAAGATCAGTGACAAGTTCTTGATATTTTGCATTAGATGCTTCAAGTGTACTTTCTAAGAATTTTCGCTCAGAGATATCCCTTAGGGAAGCATGGATGATAGGTCTATTATGGATTTCAATACTTGTTAAAAGTATTTCTGACCAAAACTCTTCACCATCCAAGCGTGTATGTAACCATTCGAACTGGTTTCGTCCATATTTTTTACACATATGAATCATCTCTTCGGCTTTCTCATAAGAACTACGACCATCAGGTTGAAATTCGGGTGAGAGTTGGCTTGGATGTAACTGTAATATCTCGTCTTTGTCTGAGGCTTTAAACATCTTTACAATAGATTGATTACACGCAATAAAACCATCATCTGAAAGAAGTAATGTCCCATCTGATGAGAATTCAAAAATATTTTCAAAAGCTTCTTTTTGCTGGTCAAGTTCGCCTTCTATTTTTTTTAGCTCAGTGGTGTCTTGTACCGTACCAATCATTTTTATAGGAAGATTATTCTTGTCATAAATGGCGTGTCCAATCTCATGAACAAATTTTTGTGAGCCATCAGGTAATACAATACGATGAAAGATGTTATAGCTATGGTTGTTTTCAACTGCTTGATTTACTGCTTCCACAACAGCTTCTCTATCGTCAGGGTGAATAGTGTTTAAAAAGGCATCATAAGTAGCATCAAGTTCTTGAGGCTTATAACCGAATATATTATAAATTTCATCTGACCAAGAGAGTCTATTAGTAGCAATATCCCATTCCCAGTGGCCAATCTTTGCAATGCTTTGCGCATCAATAAGGTAAGTATTGGACTGCTTAAGTTCTTCTTTAAGTGTATGTTCCTTGGTAATATCTCGTGTTACTCCAACTATTCCAATCAAAGAAGCATGTGTATCAAAAAGAGGGGATTTTTGAGTGGACAGATAAAGCTTACGTCCATCAGCATGAGTTATCCATCCTTGACTAGAATATTCTTTTAGACCCTCAAGTACAGACATGTCTATTGAGCGGAAGATATCAGCACTCTCTTTTGAAAACAGTTCATAATCTGTTTTACCGATAATAAAGTCTATAGGCAGACCAATAAAGTTACTAAATGCTTGATTACAGCCAGTATAACGGAAGTCTGTGTCTTTATAAAAAAGAAGATCAGAAATAGAATTGGTAACATTAAGAAGTAACTCGTGTTTAGCCTTTAGGGCCAGTTGAAGAGTTGCGTTTTGTTCTTGTAGTTTTTCGATATCAGAAAGACTCATATAGTTTCCATAGTTATTCTTATAAAATAATATAATTTTATAGTAGATTTTATCACAATTATTCTGATTATATTATGACATCCACGAAATTGTTCTTGACAAGACCTGCACTTCGCTTAATGCCATCCTTCGCACCTAGCTCCTCTGCGACCATTGCCGGGATAGTGAAGTAGTTGAGCAGTGCCCATACCCAGCCAATGACCCCACCTGCAGCACGGCCTACCGCAGCGCCGCCGACCCCTCCAGCCTCCCTGCCGACTCGTTCTAGGATCATTCTGATGATTGCTATGATCACACTAATGAT
>JBFFDB010000183.1:0-1667 GCA_041559595.1 Sulfurimonadaceae bacterium | reverse complement strand
TGGATTTGATTATAGAGCGGCAGCTGTTCTTAATGGTCTGGGTGAACAGTCACCAGATATTAATCAAGGTGTCGATCAAGCTGATGGCGAGATCGGTGCAGGTGACCAAGGTCTAATGTTTGGCTATGCCTGTAATGAGACAAAAGCTTTAATGCCGCTTCCTATTTATCTTGCACATCAACTTACTCAACGTTTGGCACAAGTTAGAAAAGATGGGATTATTTCTTACCTTCGTCCTGATGGGAAAGCGCAAGTTACGGTTAAGTATGTTGAGGGAAATCCTGTTGGCGTTGATACGGTTGTTGTCTCTACTCAGCATGCTCCTGACGTCTCACAAGCACAATTAAAAGAAGATGTGATTGAAGAGGTCATTAAAGCTGTTATACCAAAAGCACTTTTAAATGATGATGTTAAGTACCATATCAATCCAACTGGAAAGTTTGTTATCGGAGGACCTCAGGGTGATGCAGGTTTAACTGGACGCAAGATAATCGTTGATACCTATGGTGGTTCTTGTCCTCATGGTGGAGGGGCGTTTTCTGGGAAAGACCCGACCAAGGTTGATCGTTCAGCAGCATATGCCGCACGTTATATCGCTAAAAACCTTGTCGCAGCAGGGGCATGTGATAAGGTTACTATTCAGATATCATATGCTATTGGGGTCGTTCAACCAGTTTCGATAATGGTCAATACAGATGGGACATCCGTTGTTGATGAAAATAAGATAGAGGCATGTGTCAAAGCACTTTTTGACCTGAGTCCCAAGGGAATCATCAATGAGTTGAATCTTTTACGTCCAATTTATCGTCGAACCGCTTCATATGGGCATTTTGGACGAGAAGAAGACCTTTTTACTTGGGAAAAAACAGATAAAGTAGATGAGATAAAAAGTTACTTAGGGCTATAAGCCTAAAAGTTAAGCACTGATTTTTGTAAATATTAAAATTTTTTTGATATAGTGGCATTTACATTTCAAATTAGGAGAAATAATATGGCAGTAATTATTGGAGATACTTGTATCAACTGTGCAGCATGTATTGACGAATGTCCAGTAGAGGCGATCGTTGATGAGGACGATAATCCAACAGGTGAGGAACTTTACTACGTTTATCCAGATAAATGTGTAGAGTGTGTTGATCACCATGACGAGCCAGCTTGTGCTACAGCTTGTCCAACTGAGGGTTGTATTACTTGGGATATGGCATATACACCTGAAAACAAAGAATTCTTTGCTGGTGGAAACTATGTAGATGGTCTAAACTATGTAATGGAAGACGCTGATGCAGTAATGCCATTCCGTTCTGACATCTCAGACGAAGATCGTAAAAACCGTGAGAATGTAGTAGACTAGTTCTATTCTTTCTTGTAACCTGAAATCCCAATTTTGGGGTTTCGACTTCTTCCTTTTCTTCAAACTTTTAAAATTAAATACAAATCAATCTTTATTAGGGTATAATCGCGGTTCTATTTTCACTTTAGGAGTCATTTGATGGAACAGACACTATCAATCATTAAGCCTGATGCAGTTGCTAAGGGTGTTATCGGTAAAATTATCGATCGTTTTGAATCTAACGGTCTTCGTATTGCTGCAGCTAAAAAGATGCAACTTTCACAAGCTGACGCAGAAGCGTTTTATGCAGTACACGCTGAGCGTCCTTTCTTTAAAG
>JBFFDB010000182.1:0-1670 GCA_041559595.1 Sulfurimonadaceae bacterium | reverse complement strand
TAGTAGTAGCATTTTGAAGACTGATAATATACCTGTGATTGAGCATATCGCTTAAGAAGAGCTCAAGCTCGTTCAGGTTTTTTTGATCAGCTATATTAATAAGTAAAATCACTCGCTTCATATTTATCTACCTTTTATTCATAATATTAGAATAAATAGGTATTTCTTAGTAGGTCAAATATGTCGATTGATTGTTTGGCTCAGGCTAGTATATCTTTTAATGCCGTCTCAATTGTCTGATACTTAAACGTAAACCCAGCTGTTTCAAGTGCTTTAGGATAGACCTCTTTTGAATCAGTCAACACTGAAGCTGCTTCTGCGTACATTAAACGTAAAGCGAAGTAAGGAATTGGAAAGATTGTTGGACGGTGCAGGACCTGTCCCAAGGTCTTTGTGAAGACACGGTTTGTAACAGGGTGGGGTGAGGTGGCATTATAAACACCTTCAATATTGTTTTCTATGAGAAACTCATAAATACGAATAAGATCTTTAATGTGAATCCAGCTTGTCACCATTGAACCATCACCTATGGTGCCACCAACACCCCATTTAAACGGTGTCAGCATCTGCGCCAACGCACCACCATCTTTTCCTAAGACAATACCAAAACGTAAAATCGCAGTCGGCTTAGTACATTTAAGGGCTTCTTCTTCCCACGCTCTGGAAAGGTCACTTAAAAAGTCATTCCCTTGTTGAGTACATGTTTCATCACAAGCTATATCATTAGGATAGATACCGATGGCTGATGTTGATATGAAATGTTTTACTTCACTCTTATTGATCGCACTAACGAGTCTATCTGTTGTCTCAATACGACTGTTTATCAGCGTCTGCTTGTATGGATCATCCCAGCGCTTGATAATCGGTGCTCCTGCCAGATTGATAACAACATCCACACCTTCAAGTTTATTCACTAATGTTGGTTCATCATCATGCCTGTCAAGGATGACATTGTCTTGAAACCTGTCTTGTAATGCAGTGCCGACGAAACCACGAGCACCCGTAAAAGCAACTTTCATAACCCACCTCCACTAATATTTATGCTGCCAGTTAGCAACTTTGCAACTTCAAATCTATATTTTCTCATTTTAAAATACTTAAGTATAACACTCTCTTCTTGAAGATGCAACCGGTCAGGGTATCAATGTCTAAGGTACTTATTGAGTTCCTAGATGAATTTGATAACAAGGTGGCTGCATCTGCTTGATTTCAACACGACCATGACATAAAAGCTGTAATCTTTGATTGAGGTTGTTCAAGCCAATACCAAAGTAATCTGATGTTATCGGTCTACCATCATTTTCAACATAGATGATGTGATGAGCATGATTAAAGGTTATAGAGATAGAGATAAATTTCTTTTGCGGATCGACACCGTGCTTAATAGCATTTTCAATAAGAAGTTGGATAGAAAACTTTGGGACTTTCCAAGAAGGAATCTTTTCTTCAATAGTAAGCTTGATCTTTCCATCAAAACGAATGTTTTCAAGTTCTATATACTCTTTGACATTCTCTATCTCTTTTGACAGAGGGATTAAAGCTTTCTCTTCCATTGTGTTACGTAAAAATGAAGAGACTTTTAATACAGCTTCTTCAGCCTTAAGTGAGTCAATATGAATAAGTTCAGCGATAGAATTAAGAGAGTTAAAAAGAAAATGGGGGTTAAGTTG
>JBFFDB010000181.1:0-1695 GCA_041559595.1 Sulfurimonadaceae bacterium | reverse complement strand
TTTTGACAACTAAAATAAAAAATGGTTTTCTAAAGAAGCGCGATGGCTTTGGTTTATGGCAGGCTATTATGATCATTCTCATTATCAGCGGTTTGATGATGGTTGTGCTGAAGTACTCTAAAATTGCTGCACAACATACGGCAGATACTTACGTACGTCAACAGTTAGAGTTATATTTAAATTCTGCCATTGAAATGACATTACTTGAGATAAGTCTTTCACCTAAAACAAACTGTCTTACACTCTATCCAGTTCCTTTAGTTACTAAAAATGGGGTGACTTATTCGGGAAATGTTGATATTACAAAGTACTATCTTCTTAATGGTGTAAATGAGTTTTCTTCTTGTTCCGCTACTATCATCAACATACAAACTGAAGAGACGCATGGAATGGTAATGATGGAAGCTGAGGTAAATGCATCTGTCAATGGTGCAGTTGTCTCAAGAATTGTGCGAAGGACTTTACAAAGACCATGAAAAAAGCATATACTCTAATAGAACTTATCTTTGTTATTGTCATCATAGGAGTTTTAGCAGGTGTAGCTAGTTCTTCCTACAGACCTAACTATTTAAAAAGCGATATAGAATTTATTTCTATGCAGATTAAGCAGGCCCAGTATAAAGGCATAGGATATGAGCATTTAGGAATGAATCTTGCTGTTGCTGACTATATAAATGGGTGTATTAATATAGAGAAAAATGCCTTTGAAGAGAGAGCAACAGATGGAAATCTGGCTTATAAGCTACATCTAGATGCTTTTGATGAGGGGACTGTCTGTTTTGATAGCAAGGGTAGACCATATAGTGGTAACTTTCTACCAGCTAATTTAATGACGGTGGACAGGGTTATTGATTTGACATTTGATGGGGTCACACAGAGTATAACGATTTATGCGATGAGTGGATATGTCGGATTACCATGCGAATAAATAGGAGCATCTTTTGAGCAGAAAACCAATTATTTTTTTAGAAAAAGATGAAGCATGGCTGTTTGATGGCGAACTTTTCAAGCCTTGTGATCTCAGTGAGGCTAAAAACTATTCTGTTGGTGGCTCAATACCTCTTTCTAGCTTACAGGTTGGAAACTTTAAATTCTCTTCATCTCTAAGTGAAACCGAACTAGAAGTACAGACTGAAATAAAGATGTATGATGAGGGTGGCTTAAATGCTGACCTTGATTATGAGATAGGCTCATTTAAGCATGTCTTAGAGACTGAGAACAGTACGATAGTTGAAGCTTTTTCTTGCTCACATGACAGTATCAATGAAGCTTATGGTTCGATTGTTAAGAAAATAGGTTCAGTTGACTGGATTATTCCTTCTTTTATCTCGTATGCTGCGTATTATTCTATTGAAGAAAGTATTGCAAAAACCGACCTTTTTTATTATCTAGGTGAAGATGAGTCGTATGCAGTATTGTTTCAAAATGGAAAATACATCGCTCACAGAAGAACACTCTCTCTTGAACAAATTTCTAAAGACATTGGTATAGATGTACAAAGGTGTAGAAACCTTTTGAACAAGAATGCACTCATTGAAGAAAAATATTCTGCAGAAGAGTCTATCTTTTTTGCTCAGTTACAGCTTTCTTTTTCAAAACAGATGGAAAAGTTTGTTCATACCATTAATCACAAACGTGGTATTTTTGGTTTAGAAGGTATAGATAGAATCTTTGTAGACTTCAACGGGCATTCTT
>JBFFDB010000180.1:0-1700 GCA_041559595.1 Sulfurimonadaceae bacterium | reverse complement strand
TTCTTTATCAAAGGCACCGCTTTTTCGGTTAGATAATAGCATTACAGTATCATTAGTCGAAGTATCTCCATCAACGCTTGCGGCATTAAATGTCGTCTTTACTTTCTCATCTAAAAGTTCTTGCATAGTCTGAGCATCTACATCTGCATCCGTTGTGATAAAACATAACATCGTAGCCATAGCAGGATTGATCATACCCGCACCTTTAGCCATCGCTCCTATACTGAACTTTCCACTATCACATTCAACATCAAAGGCAATACGTTTAGCAAAGGTATCTGTTGTCATAATTGCTTCAGAAGCCGCTATAGGGTCTTTCTTATTTAGCTCAAGACCTAAGGCACCTTGAATGATCTTTTCTTTTGGAAGACGAACACCTATAACCCCTGTTGAACTCATCACCGGGTTTTGTAGTTGTGTATATTTAGACTTCAAGGCATCTAAGACTTCATTTATGTCATCTATACCATCTTGACCTGTCATTGCATTAGCATTTTTAGCATTGATAAGTACAAAGTTTGTCTTAAATTCACCAAGGGCACGAAAATGTCTAATTGGTGCGGCCGTCATCTTGTTCGTTGTAAAAGCAGAAGCGACTTCACACGGTGTATCTGAATATACAAAGGCTAAATCTTTTTGATTATTGGCTTTAAGCCCTATAGAAATCCCATCAGTAAAAAAGCCATCTGCAGCGCAGACCCCTGATTCATTTGGTGTGATTTTAGACATACTTTAGTTCCTCTGGTTTTATTCTTTGCTTAACAAGGTTCTTCGTAATAAGAATACCTTTTTGTGTACCTATGAGAAGAAGCTTTGACTCACTTGTCACTAAGATATCACCCTTAGGCATAGGAATAAACTTACCCTCTTTTTTACGAATACCAACAACAGACACATCCGCAATATTACGTAAATGTGTCTCTTTTAGTTTCTTTAGAACAATCCATGAATATTTCGGAATCTCAATTTCTTCCATATCTAAAGGAGTATCTGAACGGTACATAAACTCTTCAAGAAGGTTTTCCATCTCAGGGTGTGCTGCCATAGCTGATATACGTTGAGCCGTTAACTTTGTAGGTGTAACAACTGTATTGGCACCAAGTTTTTTTAGCTTTTCAAAGTCTGACATATTCTCTGCACTGGTAATGATATTATAGGCAACAGGTATTTCATGTTCTTTTTCAAAAAGGCGCACTGAGGCAATAAGTGCAATATTATCCGCAATGTGATGTGACAATGTGATCAAACCCTTAGCCGAGCTCAAATGTGCTTTTAGCATAGCAAGTTCAGTGTGCGGTTCACCCTTAATGAAATACGGATATTTATGTTTTTTTGCCAAGTCTTCAATCTCATCACTTGGGTCAATAACAACAAAAGGGATATGGTTTTGAAGCAGTTGCTTACTGACTTCAATGGTATATTCATTATGATAACAAATAACAAAATGGTTTTTTAAACGTGCAATCTGATATAACATACTGCGTTCCTTTAATATTCGTACCAGTTCTCCCTTGTTTATCTCAGCAACCATGGTACCGATTGCCAGAGAAAAAACAGCAAAACCTGCAATGATAAGTGTAATTGTAAATATGCGACCCATGTCAGAAATAGGAGAGATTTCTCCAAAACCAACAGTAGTAAAGGTAATTCCCGTTTGATAAATAGCGTCCATAAGGGTGAAATTATCAATTAAAACGTAG
>JBFFDB010000179.1:0-1729 GCA_041559595.1 Sulfurimonadaceae bacterium | reverse complement strand
TTCAACCTTTAAGTTTCGCTTTGGCGAGACTATATTAAGATAACGTACATAAAAGGAAATATCTATGAAGAAAATTGAAGCGGTAGTTAAACCATTCAAATTAGAAGATGTCAAAGATGCATTGGCAGAGATCGGTGTTACGGGTATGACTGTAAGCGAAGTGAAAGGTTACGGTCGTCAACAAGGGCATAGCGAACTTTATCGTGGTGCGGAATATGTGGTTGATTTTCTACCGAAAATCAAGATTGAACTTGTGGTTGCAACGGAGTCTGTAGAACAAACAGTAAATACTATCGTTGAAGCAGCACGTACTGGAAAAATCGGTGATGGTAAGATCTTCGTTTCTGATATAGACCAAGTAGTTCGTATCAGAACAGGTGAAACAGATAACGGAGCTGTATAACCTCTTATTTACAAGGTTCTTAGTCAAACTGGCTAAGAACTTGTTTATTACAATTAATCTTTAATTCCCTCTTTAAATCCTCCAAAAATATTATATTAAATGCATGAGTTTTTCATATAGCTAAAGAACTTTATCAGTGCTTGTTTTCATAAGAAACACTGCTTTATAAACACACAGGTTTGTCTAAGAATAATCGTAGTTTTAAGCTTGTTTTGTAATAATTTCTCATTATTTTTAAGGGCGAAGAATGAATGAATACCTTCTCATAAGTGATTTTACATATATTATTGACACACTTTATGTGCTATTTTCTATGGTACTGATTATTTTAATGGTGCCAGGTTTTGCGATGTTAGAAGCTGGCTTAGTACGTACAAAAAATGTTTCAACCGTACTAACGGTAAACACAATGATATATGCAGTCGCTTCAATGGCTTTTTTATTGATCGGATATAAATATGCCTTTGGTTCGTGGGAAAACAGCTCCTTAAGCATGTATGCAGCCTTTATGTTTCAGATGGCTTTTGTTGGTAAAACGATCAACATCATGAGTGGTGGTGTGAGTGAACGTGTTCGCATTATTCCATTAACGATATTTACCGTTATTATGGGTGCTTTTATCTATCCTACTGTTGTGAATATTACCTGGGGTGTAAACTTCTTAGAGGGTACTGCCTTAGCTCTTAGTATGTATGATTTAGCCGGTTCAACTGTTATCCATTCAACTGGTGGATGGGCGTTATTAGCAGCAATCTTGATTATGGGCTCACGTAAGGGTCGTTATGTCAATGGACGTGTTCGTGTTATTCCTGCGTCAAACATTCCTCTCGTTGTTCTGGGTGCTTTTCTTTTATGGATTGGATGGTTTGGCTTTAATGGTGGCTCAGTAGGTTCTATTACAACAAAAGAAGGTGCTGATGCAGTTGCCTTGACTATCATGAATACAAATACAGCTGGTCTTGCCGGTGCTATTATCGCTGGCCTGATCATGTATGCACGTTATAGAAAGTTTGATATCACGATGATTTTAAATGGTGCACTTGGTGGACTTGTTGCTGTGACGGCGGGACCAGATCTATATGATATTTATCAGCCTATTTTTATTGGTCTTATTGGTGGGGCTCTTGTTGTTTTTGCTGTACCTCTTTTTGATAAGATTCGTGTTGATGATCCCGTAGGTGCTCTTTCTGTTCACCTAATCAACGGTATCTGGGGTACCTTGGCTGTCGGTATTTTTGCAGCAGATCCTGAAAATGGGATTACATTCATGGGACAGCTTAAGGGTGTTGCAGTTGTTGGTGTCTTTGCCTTTGTATCTTCGTTTAT
>JBFFDB010000178.1:0-1756 GCA_041559595.1 Sulfurimonadaceae bacterium | reverse complement strand
GGCATAGACTGTATCAAAGAGCAAGAATACAAGATGTTCCTGAATTTGATGATAGAAATGCTAATATTAACTTTAGATACTGGGCTTCATCTTCACCTGTGAATAAATTTGCCTTTGGTGATTTGTATGATGTGATGGGAAATGTATGGCAGTGGACAGAGTCTCATATGGATGCCTTTAAAGGCTTTGAAGTTCACCCTGCATATGATGATTTTTCTACACCGACCTTTGATGGAAAACACAATATCATTAAAGGTGGCTCTTGGGCGAGTACAGGAAATGAATTAATGAAGCATTCACGTTATGCTTTTAGACGACACTTTTACCAGCATGCTGGATTTAGATATGTAGAAGGAAATGAATTGGAAACAGAAGAAGAAAATATTTATGAGACAGATGAATTAGTATCGCAATATTGTGATTTTCAGTATGGAGATGAATATTTTGGTGTTCAAAATTTTGCTATTGCCTGTGCACAAAAAGCGATAGAATACACAAAAGATATTAAACAAGGTTCAGCACTTGATCTTGGTTGTGCTACTGGACGTGCTTCATTTGAATTGGCTAAGGCTTTTGATAAGGTGTGTGGGATTGATTTTTCTGCACGTTTTGTCCAAGTTGGTGTAGAACTACAGCAAAACAACAAAGTAGGTTATTACCAAAAAGGTGAGGGTGACCTTAAGACACGTCATGAGGTTGATTTAGATGAATTAGGTCTGTCAGATGTGAGTCAAAAAGTTGAATTTTGGCAGGGAGATGCTTGTAATCTCCAATCGCATTTTAGTCATTATGATCTCATTATGGCAACAAACTTAATAGATAGATTGTATGAGCCGCGTCTATTCTTAGATAAGGTATATGAGCGGATTAATGAAGGTGGTTATCTGGTACTTACTTCTCCATATACATGGTTGCAAGAGTATACAGATAAAAAGTTTTGGATAGGTGGATATGAAGATGAGAATGGAGAACCTGTTTCTACCTTAGATGGCTTAAAAGAGATTTTAGAAGAGCACTTCATTCTTGTTGCAACAGAAGATGTACCGTTTGTTATTCGTGAGACGCCTAGAAAATATCAACATACGCTTTCACAAATGTCAGTATGGAAGAAGAGATAAAACTTGGAGCGAATAGACAGTATAGACTTTAATAAAGCGCCTTCACGTGAAAATACGAATGCAGAGAAATATGCTCTGAGAGAAAAGCTTTTTGGCTCAGTTGATGTTCTTCCGATGTGGGTAGCTGATATGGATATACAAACGCCATCTTTTGTAATGGATGCTATTACTAATAGAGCAAAGCATACTATTTTAGGATATGAGGAGATACCTAAGTCATTTTTTGAATCTCAAATACAGTGGATTAAAAACCGTCATGGGTATGCGTTAGAAAGAGAATGGATGTTTTATTCTCCTTCGGTTGTTGCAAGTATTAACTTATGTATTCAAGCTTTTAGCGAGGTTGGAGACAAGGTTCTTGTACAATCACCTGTGTATTTTCCTTTTTATTCATCGGTCACAAATAACGAGAGGGTTTTAGTAAAGAATGAGTTAAAAGAAGTAGATGGTTATTACACTATGGACTTTGAATCTCTAGAAGCTTCCATAGATGAGAAAACAAAGATCTTACTTTTATGTTCTCCTCATAATCCTGTTGGACGTGTATGGAGTACGGATGAACTAAGAAAGCTTGCAGATATATGTATTAAACATGATATGTTGATTGTAGCTGATGAGATACATTCGGATCTGATTTT
>JBFFDB010000177.1:0-1770 GCA_041559595.1 Sulfurimonadaceae bacterium | reverse complement strand
ATCGTTTTCATCTCTTCTACGGCTGATAAAAAATAATCTCCAAGTGCTTTTGCTGCACCTTCTTTATCACGATGTGCACCAATTAATGGCTCATCAATAACATCATCAATCAAATCAAGTTCTTTAAGGTCCTTAGATGTGATCTTTAGTGCTTGAGTCGCTGCTTCTACCTTAGCTGGGTCATTCCAAAGAATTGCCGAACACCCCTCAGGCGAGATAACAGAGAAAACTGAATAACGCATCATTGCAAGCTTATCTGCAACACCGATAGCCAGTGCTCCACCTGAACCACCCTCACCAATGACGATAGACACTGTAGGTGTATTAAGTTCAGCCAGTTCTAGAAGATTTCTTGCGATAGCTTCTGATTGGTTACGTTCTTCAGCTCCAAGTCCTGGATATGCACCCGGAGTGTCTATTAGCATCATTACTGGAATACCAAATTTTTCAGCCATTTGAGCCGCACGTAACGCTTTTCTGTACCCTTCAGGATTAGGCATACCGAAATTACGTTTTAGCTTATTCTTTGTTCCACGACCTTTTTGTTCACCAATAACCATAGTACGCTGAGTACCAATATATCCAAGGTAACAGATTATTGCTTTATCATCTGAAAAGTGACGGTCACCATGAATTTCATAATGATCAGTCATAAGAAGGTTAATATAGTCAAGTGCATAAGGACGGTCTTGATGACGAGCTAATTGAAGTTCTTGAAATGGAGTAAGGTTAGAATAGGTTTTTAAGACCTCTTTGTCTAACTCTTTTTTTAATATCTCTGCAGCATGTTCATCATGACGCACCTCTGCAGAGATGATGTCTTCTTGGATCTGCTTGATTTTTTGTTCAAAACCTAAATAAGTAGCCAAGAATGTCCTTTAGATTTTTTTGAAAATTACAACACCGTTAGTTCCACCGAAACCAAACGAGTTACTCATTACAACATTAAGATCAGCCTTACGCGCCTGATTAGGTACGATATCTAAATCACAGTTTTCATCTGGATTCATATGGTTGATCGTTGGAGGAAGAATACCATCACGCATTGCCATAAGTGATACAACGGCTTCGATACCACCTGCAGCACCAAGACAGTGACCTGTTTGGCCTTTAGTTGAAGATACAGGTGGACAGTTCTCACGTCCTCCGAAAAGTTGTTTCATTGCTGCTGTTTCATTTTTATCATTTACTGGAGTTGATGTACCATGAGCATTGACATAATCAATTTTTGGTTCACCTGCCATCTTGTAAGCGGCCTTCATTGCGCGAAGTGGACCTTCAAGTGTTGGTGTTGTAATGTGATTTGCATCACCACTTTCACCAAAACCAATCAGTTCAGCATAAATTTTTGCACCACGTGCTTTTGCAGATTCGTACTCTTCAAGTACAAGTGCTGCACCACCCTCACCCATAACAAAACCATTACGTTCTGCATCAAATGGACGTGAAGCTGTCTTAGGGTCATCATTACGAGTTGAAAGAGCTTTCATCGCAGCAAAACCACCAATACCAACACCTGTAATAGCAGACTCAGCAGCTACGACTAGCATCTGTTCTGCACCATTACACATAATTGTTTTAGCTGCTTCAGAGATACCGTGAGTACCTGCTGCACATGCAGTTACACATGAAAGATTTGGACCTTGCAGACCATGTTCAATCGTTACAAAACCACCAAGCATATTTACAAGTGCCGATGGGATAAAGAAAGGAGAGATACGTTTAGGGCCACGAGTTTCAAGTATGATAGAGTTCTTTTCAATAACTGGT
>JBFFDB010000176.1:0-1815 GCA_041559595.1 Sulfurimonadaceae bacterium | reverse complement strand
CAAGCGTAGCAGTCTCATACTCTAAAAGAGTTTTTGGATTATTACCTATAGCGTATCTTGCCAAGGCGATATCAACCTGATCACCTACAAATGCAAGTTCATCACCCTCTTTATTAATAATGACCTCGTTACAAAGTATGGCACAGCTCAAGATATCATCTGTTGAAAAATCGTTTTCCTCATAAACTTTCTCAGGTGAGATAAAAGCTGTTACACTAAGCTTGTTCTGTGTTAAGGTCCCGGTCTTATCACTTGCTATCATCGTACACGAACCCAAGCCCTCAATCGAAGAGAGTTCACGTACTATTACATTGCGCTTACTCATCGCACTGCTGGCTGCACTTAAAGCAACCGTAATAGCGACAGGAAGCCCTTCAGGTATGGCAGAGACAGAAAGTGCAACCACTAAAAAGAAAAGTTTTGTCAATTCCATATTGTAATAGACACCCAGTCCCATCAAGATAATAACAATAACTCCGATCACCTTTGCAATATTTAAACTGAATCTCTCCATACGAATTACAAGTGGAGGCTTTTGCTGGGCTGTTCTTGCAAGTAGTTCAGCGATCTTTCCAATTTCAGTATCAAGAGAAATTGCCGTTACAATCCCTTTACCTCGTCCTTTTGAAACAAAAGAACCGGCATAGGCCATATTTATTCGGTCTGCAACAGGAAGCTCATTATCATCGCTTAAGAACTCGGCATCTTTTTTAACATCAATAGACTCTCCCGTTAAAAGTGACTCATTAATAAAAAGTTCATCCGTATCAATCAAACGAAGGTCTGCAGGAATCTGTGAACCTGATTCTAATACAACAAGATCACCAAGGGTAAGCTTTCTGCTGGTAATGCGGCGTATAGTACCTTCTCGTACAACATTTGCATAGGTCTTGACAATCTGCTTGAGTGTATCTGCTTTCTGCGCGGCATTGTATTCCTGATACGTTCCAATCATTGCATTGATGAGGAGAACACCCAGTATAAAATAAGCGTCTGTAAACTCTTTGATAATAAATGAGACCAGTGCGGCTATAAGTAAAACATAGATTATTGGACTTTTAAACTGATCAAAAAGGATAGTATAAAACGAACGTCTTTCGGACTTAGGAAGGGTGTTTGGTCCATAACGCTCTAAACGTTCAGCTGCACTCTTATTAGAAAGACCCGTTTGAGATGTATCAAGTTGTTCAAAAACAGATGCAGTGGAGTGTGCATGATAAAACATATCGCCTCTTTATAGCTTTTGTAATTATCATAACATAATTACCTATTTTAATCACAAGGAGAATATTGTCCATTTATATAAAAAGTGATCCTAACTTCAGAAAAGCACAATAAACTAAGGCTATAATTATCTTTTAGTACATCAGACATCTAACAAGGAATTAAATGCGTTTTTTACTACTATCAACCTTCATTCTACTAATCTTTAGTGGCTGTTCGACAACCACCTATAACAAAACAATCAGTACAGGTAAAATTGAAAATCATGACATTATTATTAGAGCACTTGATAATAGTTTTAAACTCCAAGGAACCTTCACCTCACCTTTTCAAAGTTCCACCCGCTATAACTCTTTGCAAATGCGTGATAATGAGTTACCCCAGGCTTATAAACTAGCCTTGCATCATGGTGCACAACATGTGCGTGTAAAGGTTCCTTCATCAAAGGTAGAGCTATATGGTGTTCTTGCCTTAGACAAAGCAGACCAAAATGGTATCGGACCGGGTACTCAGTCATATAAGATTATCATTCCTCAGCCCTATATAGATGCCGCTAAAGGTGGAAAGATCTCTGTCGTATATGAATACTAT
>JBFFDB010000175.1:0-1832 GCA_041559595.1 Sulfurimonadaceae bacterium | reverse complement strand
GCACGTCCGATAACTGGGTCTATTTTCCCTAGCCTTGCTTGAGAGACAAGGTCCACTGTGTATTTGGACAAGAAACTCTCATCACCAGACGATGCGACTTGGGCATCATCATCTTGATGCGAAATTATCTCTAAGATGTCCAGTCTTGATATCTCTTGTTGCTCTAAAAGCATAAAGGCATATGACTGTTCCTCTTCAAATAAGGCAGCTAAAAGATCACCGATACTAGCATTCTCTTTTCTCGCTGATTGAATATGACGAATCATCTGATCTATCATTCGTGAAAGAGCTACTGTTTCAAAAGGCTCTTGTTCAACTTCATCTGGAAGTGGTTCCATGTTCTGTGTTAAATATTTTGCAACACTTTCACGTAATACGGTTACATTTGCTCCACACTCTTTTAGAATGCGCACTCCGTCATCTGAGCCTAACAAGGCAAAAAACACATGCTCTATAGTTATATATTCGTGACGTTGGTCCTTGGCATAAGTCAAGGCTTTTTGAAATACAGAGTTAAGTTCATTACTAATCATTATTCTTCCTCCATAATTGCTTTAAGCGGAAAGCCTTGCTTTCTTGCTAGTTTTATCACTTGTGACACCTTGGTCTCGGCAATTTCATAAGTGTAAACACCACAGAGTCCTCGATTTTTCTGATGTACTTCCAGCACAACCTTTTCAGACTCTGCATAACTTTTATGAAATATTGTCATCAGAATATCAATCACAAAGTCCATAGAAGTGTAATCGTCATTTAACAATAAAACTTTATAATTCTTTGGTTCTTTAAGAGCCAACTCATCATCAAATTCTAAGGATTTTTTAGTCGCCAAAGAGAGACTCCTTTGCAAAAATTTTATAGGTATAAAATCTCATTTTTTTATTTTGTAATTTATCGACTCTTGGATGTTTGTTTGCTTAAACTTCACAACTAATACCCAAGAAAGGAAGCTTTACTCAGCTTTCCTAACTCTTTGCCTGAATGAAATCATTTATAATGTCTTGTGCATTTTCCAAACCAATAGAGACACGAATAAGTCCTGGTGTGATACCTAAAAACTTCTTTTGTTCATCATCAAAGTCACTGTAAATGGTTGATGCCATATGAAGAGCCAAGGTACGGCTATCACCAATATTCGCTGTAATCGTTGGTAGTTTTGTCTTATCTAAGAAGGCAAAGGCTTTTTCTTTTGAACCCATATCGATAGTAAGAAGCGTTCCACAACCTAAAGAGAACTCTTCTTTATAGCGTTTATGATGTGGATGGCTAGGTAAACATGGATGATTAATATCAAAACCAGCCTTATCTAAGGCAATTGCTACGGTTTCAACACTGCTCACAACTCTGTCCATACGAAGAGGAAGTGTCTCCATGCCTAACATGGTCAAATATGATGAAAATGCCGATGCACTCATTCCAAAGTCACGCATTGCACGTTTTTTAGCATTTGGGATCAAGGCCATTTTTCCCATTTTCTTAATGAACTTATGCATATCTTGATAACGCTCAGTTTTGAACTTATCGTCTCCATCTACATCTATTGCTCTAAACACTGCCGCTCCACCAAGAACTGAAGCATTTCCAGAGATGATCTTAGTTGTAGAATACACAACGATATCAGCACCAAGTTCTAGGGGTTTAACACTCATTGGTGTAATGGTATTATCAACCATTAAAACGATTCCATGCTTACTTGCAATGGCGCCAATAGCTTTGATATCAGGAAGACGCATGTTTGGATTGCCCACAGATTCTAAAAAGATAATCTTAGTATTTGTCGTTATTGCAGCTTCAATAGCTTCAAGTTCATCCACATCAAAAAAGCTTGTACT
>JBFFDB010000174.1:0-1874 GCA_041559595.1 Sulfurimonadaceae bacterium | reverse complement strand
TTTTTTGGTAACCGTCAGATTTGAAAGCATCTTTACCCATGAGTCAGAATAATATCCAGGAATGATCAGACGAACCGGATATCCATTTAGATAGGGAAGTTCTTCACCGTTCATCTCATAAGCAACAATAACGTGATCATCTAACTCGGTGTGATGCATTTCACGAATAAAGTTTGGTGTCTTATAATACGCTGCCTTGTCAAGACCGTAAAAACTGATCCAAAAGTCTTCATGTTTAAGACCTGCACGATCTAAGATATCTTTTAGTCTTGCACCCTTCCATTTAGCATTACCAACAGCACCGTTACCCCACTGGATACCACCGGCGATTGGAGCATAGGCAGAACGTCCATTTCCACCACACTGAAGCACAGAGACTACTTCTACTGGTTCAAATTCTGTTTTCAGTTGGTGAAAGGGTATCATAATAGTAGGGCAGGTTGTTTGTATACACTCACCTTCAGCACGGATATCAATAACAGTGAAGTCGCCACTATTTAAGTCATGAACGACTTCTACAGCAGCTAAATTATTGATGTCATCTACAATATCATGTACATAAATCTGCTGGGCATCTTCTACTGCCTTGTCAAGAACTTCATAATTAAAGCGTGCCGCCTCTTTTTCCATGCGCTTGAATGAACCGTGCGTGATAGGGTTTTGTGATATCACACCACAATACTCTGGCATACTCTCTGCAAAATGGCGTGTACCGATCTTATCCGCTATTGCCATGATCTCTGGTTTATTCATGGTAGAAAGAGGGCGCAGTATTAGCTTATTGGATACTTGATCAATAAGAGCAAGGTTACGAAGGGTTTGACTGGAAACTTGCGCAACACTCTCACCAGTAAGTAGGGCATCTATCTCAAGAGAGTCTGCTATCTTCTCAGAAGCTTGGAGCATTAAGCGTTTAAGGGTTACACCCATATAGGTGGGTGCAGTTGAGCGAAATATCTCAGTAAGAACATCATCAAAGGGCACAGAGATGAACTTTACCTTATGAGATGAACCAAATTTAGACCATAGGTACAGTGCAACTTGTTTAACACCAATCTCATGGGCATTACCACCAAGATTAAAAAATACGAAATGGGTTTTAATACCTCTTTTCATTGTTAGGTATGAGGCTACTGTTGAATCAAACCCACCAGACATCAATGAAAGAATATCACCTTGTGTACCAATAGGAAAACCGCTTAGGCCTTTGTATTTGGAAGTGATGATATTTAGCTGATTGTGGATAAGTTCCAGATGTATTGTGACTTCTGCATTACGTAAATCAACGTTTTTAGCATCAGAATGTGCCAACAAATAGCCACCAACTGTCTGCTCAAGTTCTGTTGAGATAAAGGGATGTGTCCCTGTACGTTTTGCTCTAACAACAAAGCTTTTATCTTTGATTGACTCAGATACCAGCTCACCGACCTTCGTCTTTATCTTATCAAGGCTGTCCATATTATCAAATTGTAAGGCTTCTAATATCTGCTCAATTCCTGATGTGTCTAAAAGTGCTTGTCTTACTTCACTCAACACAGAGATTGGTGTTAGTACTTCAATCTTGTCAGAAAATTTCTTGATAACAATCTCAGTGCTTATACGTTCTAAAATTGTTTGTAGATTAACATAAAGTTGTCCAACCATCTGTCGTTTGGCTGAAGAACCTTTTATCATGATTTCTGGAAAAAGTTTTAATATGAATTTTTGTGTTGTTGTAGATGGGTTTTGCACTAGAGTTGCCTTGTTTTATATAGATGAAATTATAGCATAAGCAGGTTGATAGGTTCTGTTTGACAATCGATGATAATCATTACTCGATATGCACTATATATAAAAGCTTACATCTATTGTTTTGAAGAGTTTATTTATCGTTG
>JBFFDB010000173.1:0-1880 GCA_041559595.1 Sulfurimonadaceae bacterium | reverse complement strand
GATGCTATCGTTTGGATATATATCTTATCAAAGATATGTTCGCCTGCATTGTCACCAATATACAAAAGAGTAGAAGCCTTACCAAGTTGCTTTTCAAGCCTATCAAAATCATTCACGGCAAAATCAGTATGAAATATCTTATCCAACTCCTCGTTTAAATCAAACGCAAACTCAGCAGCTAAATCGATGACATTTCCGGCTACGGCTACCTTGGTCGCTGTTAAAAGAGGTGTTTGAGATAGTTTGATTTGTTCTTGTAGGTGGGGGATAAAGCTCTGTGCCTTAAGAGTCGAAAGCTTTTTGACTCCATCATATAGATCACTTTTCCCAGCAATCTTTGCCATCTTTTCATACACAGCTGCGGCAACTTCGGGAGGGCTTTGCTCAAACGAAAAGCCTGGGGCCATTTTCTCAACAGCTTGTACTATTTCTTGCGTTAATTTATCATCTGCTTTAATGGCATCAGCAACGCGTTTACTTTGATTTATAATACATTCAACACAGGCGGGATCTATATTCAAGGGGATTCCATAATTTTTTAGATATTAAACAAAAGGGGTACCTATCCCTTTTATTATGTGGAGGTGTCTTTAGAAACAGGTGCATTGTCTGCATACTCTTCAACAACTTTACCCCACATAAGTTTATACTTACGTTTCATAAACTCAACCTCTTCTTGTGCATGGTTCAGTTGTGTTGTCAGAGTCTCAATGGTTCTTCTATCTTCTTCATAAAGCTCTTGTAAAGAGGATAATGCTTCTTTTAAAAAGAGATTTTCGCTTTTAACAGAAACAATAGTCTCATCTTTTGCATCTAATACTTTCTCATGCAAGTTGATGATAGTCCCGATAGTCTTTTCAATAAACTGTGGACCAACAGTCATTGTCGTACCAGATTCTGTCATGTCGCTCATCTGCGAAGGTACGATAGCTTGCATTCCACGAGAAGGATCAATATATAACTTTCCACTCTCTTTTTTACATTCTAATTTTCCACGTTCCATCAAATCATCAATGGCATCTGGACTTAGACCTGTAAGCTCAGAATATTCTTGAATCGTAATCCAATTACCTTCCATATACCCTCCTGTGTTACTCAATACCTAACTATAGATATTATTAGATGATAGTCTCTATTTCTAAAGAGTCCATCTCAACTTTCTTGGCCTTAGCAACACGGTCTTCTAAAAGTTTTACTCTTAGGTCTTCATTATTTAACGCCAAGATTTGCATTGCAAGGTAAGCTGAGTTAATTGCGCCAGCCTTACCTATAGCTACTGTCGCTACTGGCATACCAGCCGGCATTTGAACCGTAGATAAAAGTGCATCAATACCACTTAAAGCAGAGGCACTCATTGGAACACCAATAATAGGCTTAACCGTTTTAGAAGCCAATACACCTGCAAGGTGAGCTGCCATACCTGCCGCTGCGATAAATACCTGTGAACCTTTTTCTTCTGCTGCAATCATGTAATTTTTTGTACGCTCTGGACTTCTGTGTGCTGATGAGATAATTAACTCGTAATGCACACCAAACGCTTCAAGAGTGTCTGCACATGATTTCATTACATCATAATCACTTTTACTTCCCATAATAATAGAAACAAATTTCATTCCATTGCCTTACTAATAGTTTTATTGATGAATTATACATTAATTTTTTGAGTCCCACCTAAGCTTAGTGCAATTAAAATAAAAAGAAATAAGCTCTTAAATAAAAATAAAAAACCTAATCTTAATTTATATTGTCTACCCTTTTAATCGTATGCGATTTATACTAAAAGTAACTCAAGAAAAGGATCTATTATGAAAGGGAAATTATTTAATTGTAGTGGTGGTACTACAAGTGCTGAACAGTGTTTTGTCATAGCTGATGGCGGT
>JBFFDB010000172.1:0-1882 GCA_041559595.1 Sulfurimonadaceae bacterium | reverse complement strand
GGATTGGTCTTTAGCATGGCATCTTTACGTTCGTCTTGAGTAAGTGTCTCTTGTGCTAAACGCTTATCATAGAGCTTAAGCCAGTTATCTACGACCACAGGGTTCATGGCAATATCATACAGTGGTGATCTGTCACCATCATAGTGACTAAGAGTTCGAAAGAATATAGTGTGATCAACGTAGGCATCTTGCAGTGCCCCGACAAGGTCTGTTATCAGTTCAACATCACTTTCGAGCTTCTTTTCTAGTCCAAGTTTCTTACGCATCTCATTGATATAAGTGTCTGGATAGATGAAAGCACCGAAGTCATCGAGTTTTTTCTGCATACGTTCTTTTGAAATAATCGGAGCAAGTGCCTCAGCAAGCTTGGTAAGATTCCAGTAAGAGATATTTGGCTGTTCTCCATAAGCGTAACGGCCTATGCGGTCCTTGTTATTACAGACATAACTATAATTAAAATCATCAAGCATAGAATAGGGACCATAATCGATGGTAAGCCCTTCTATAGACATATTGTCGGTGTTCATGACACCATGACAAAAGCCTATTGCCTGCCATTTTGCAATCAATTTTGCCGTACGTTCAAGGATTTCGCAAAACATTTTAAAAAAACGATCTTCATCATCTTTGAGGTGAGGGTAGGATTCTGAAATGACGTATTGTGCAAGTGCTTCTAGTTTAGTATGTTGTTTTCGGTAAAAAAAGTACTCAAAGGTACCAAAACGTACCCAGCTAGTTGACATACGCATAACGATAGCCGCTTGTTCCATATTATCACGGATAATCTTCGTCTTTGATCCGATAATTCCTAATGCTCGTGTAGTAGGAATACCCAAATGATGCATCGCTTCACTCATAAGATACTCACGTATAGATGAACGCACAGCGGCTCTACCATCTGCCATACGTGAATAAAGTGTCTCACCGCTACCTTTGAGTTGTAAGTTCCAGCCAAGTACATTTCCAAGATTACTCGCTCTACCATCTCCTAGCCACGGATTATAATGACCAAACTGATGCCCGGCATAGCACATAGCAAAAGGACGAGAACCTTTAGGACTGAAGGTACCGTTGAGTAGTTCAACAAAACGAGGGTCATCACAGGTTGAGCTATCAAGGTCTATTAGTTTTGCAGCCTCAGGGTTGAAACTGATCAGGTACGGTTCATCAAGTGGTTCGGGGTCGACTAAATTGTAAAACTCCTCATCTAAAGATAGGTAAGAAGTTTGTAGTGTTATATTATCTAGAATCATGGGTGGGATTTTACATTTGTAGTTCTAAAGACCTAATGGTCTTAAAAATGTACTTTGTCACTCTTTGGAAGTACTAAGAAAAGAGTTTTACTCTTGGGTGATTATAGGTCTTTTTATTGTTTTCGACTTGCTGCAATACGCTCTAGCATCGAGTCAAGTGCCCCAGTAGAACGTACTTCTACAACGGCACTAACAACACCATGCATCCCAACATAGAGTAGATAAGTATTAAGGTCTTCACAGTTACTTTGTTGCATGTTGTTCTCTATTTTTTCTATTTGTCCCTGGGTAGCTTTAAATCCAAGTTTAACAGATGCTTCATCTGTCGAAGAACCTGCAGATGTATGAGTAAATGATTGTGTTTTGAGTGCAACTACTTTTAAGTAGGCTGAAATGTCATCAAAGCCATTTTCAAAGGCTCTAGACTCTATGGTCTGTTTTTGTTTAGGTGTTACTTTAAAATTTATATCAATACTTGTATCCATAAGTCTGTCTTTCATGTGGAGTTTCACGTGTGAAACTATAGTGTAAAGTCACTTAAACCTTATGAATCACAGACTCAGAAGAGGTCGTAATTAAAATCGGTATTTGACTTGTAAACCTACTTCTTTTGTGTCATTTTCTGGTTC
>JBFFDB010000171.1:0-1897 GCA_041559595.1 Sulfurimonadaceae bacterium | reverse complement strand
GGCGAAGGTAGGTGTAAACAGCAAGTGTAGGATCTTTTTCAACCTCTTGTGCAGTAGGCGCTTGAGGAAGCTCTTTCATCTGCTTTGGAAAGACATCTGGCTCTAATGCTGAAAGTTCTTGCATGTATTTTTGATAGGTCGCAGTACCTAAACGAGAATGTGGATCTTCTGGATTCTTTGTTTCATAGTTACCGATGTCATGCTTATAGCCGTTTTTACCGCCAAAGCTCCACAGTGTTCCTTGAATCTTTCCCTGTTCCGTCTGCATAAGAGAGTTATGCTGTGCACCAACTTGTTCTTTATGACAAGCCCCGCAGGTATGTTCATTAATCCATGGACTCGCAGGGGCAGGATAATACTCTTTTGGTCCAGCATGTGTTTCAAAATACTTTACTGTACCGCTATGGGCACGTTTTTTATTACTTGAAACAGGATTTCCCCCGTGACAAACAATACAATCATTTCCCTCATGTCCAGCAGATTTAGCCACAGCAAGAATCTCTTGCATCATCAATGAGTCTTGCGCGCGGATATCCGCTATTCCCTCATGACATTTGATACAGCTATTACTTGCGAAAAGAGTTAGGCTTAACAGAAGAAGGAGGGAAAATAGTTTCATTTAATTACTTTGATTTAGCAACCGCGTCTAATACACCATTGATAAACTTAGGAGACTGTTCTGTCCCAAAGGCTTTAGTAATCTCAATCGCTTCATTTATGATAACGGCTGAGTCCAACTCACCAAAAAGAATCTCATACGCACCTAAACGAAGTGTCGCACGTTCAATCGAACCTAGACGCTCAAAGTCCCAGTCAACAAGATTAGCTATGATTTTCTCATCAATAACTTCAAGATGATCCATTACGCCTTTAAACAGCTCAAGTGCGAATTCTCTTTGCTTATTACGGATCTTTTTCTCTTCTAAGATCTCATCAGAAAAATCAGCAATACTCTGGTTCCCTAGATCGTGTGCATATAAAAGACTTACTACAGCCATTCTAGCATGATGACGAGTCGCCATTATGCTTCAATCTCAGCATACAGGTTTAACATCTCGATAACAGTGATCATTGCTTCGCCACCCTTGTTACCAGCTTTAGACCCAGCACGTTCAATCGCTTGTTCGATCGTATCAACAGTAAGTACACCAAAGGCTACCGGCTTACCATACTTAAGTGCCACAGATGCTACACCCTTCGTTGCCTCAGCTGAAATATAATCAAAATGAGGTGTTGCACCACGAATTACTGCACCTAGACAACATACTGCGTCATACTTACCTGATGCTAATGCTTTTTCAAGAGCTAAAGGCACTTCAAATGCACCTGGGACTAAGATAAGTTCTAAATCATTTTCATTTCCACCATGACGGATATAAGCGTCTTTTGCACCTTCTACCAAACGATCTGTGATGATGTGGTTAAAACGTGAATTGATTATGGCAACCTTCTTACCCGGTGCTACTTGTAATTTACCTTCTACTATTTTCATAAGTCTTCCTCTGTTGTTTTATTATGTGTATATACCTCATTTATTGAGGCTAAATTATTGTGATTATATCTAAGATACTTCTTTTATCTTCTGAAGTTTGACAACCAGCTTTTCTAGCTCTTCAAGTTTCACCATATTTGGGCCATCTGAAAGTGCTATAGATGGGTCAAAATGTGTCTCAAAAAAGTAACCATCTACACCAACAGCTGCTGCTGCTTTTGCAAGATAAGGAACCATAGAAGAATCCCCTCCTGTCTTGCCACCAGCAGCACCTGGCACCTGAACACTGTGTGTTGCATCAAAGATAACCGGAGCAAAGTTTTTCATGATGACAAGTGAGCGCATGTCTACTACTAAATTTCCATAACCAAAGGTAGAACCACGTTCACATAAAAACACCTTGTG
>JBFFDB010000170.1:0-1905 GCA_041559595.1 Sulfurimonadaceae bacterium | reverse complement strand
TGTTTGATGCCTAAAGCATCCCCTCAAAAGAGATGCTTACGCTTCTTCTTTTTGTCTTCTAAGCGCATCTAGGCCAATTGTGAAATTCGCAACCGGAGCCATCCATGTAGCTGCAAGCATACCAAGTAGTTCTTCGCGACCTGGAAGTTTTGCAAATGCTTCGATCTTTGCTGTATCAGCAGCCTCACCGTCAAGGTAACCCGCTTTGATAACAAACTTATCAGATTTTTTAGCAAAATCAGAAGCAATTTTAGATGCAGAAATAACGTCGTCAGACCATAAAAAGATATTAGTATCTTTGATCTCAACACCACTCATACCAGCATTGTTTAATGCGATAGTAGCTAATGTGTTTTTTACAACTTGAACAGATGTGTCCTTTGTTTTAGCAGCAGCACGAAGCTCTTCTAAATCAGAAACACTTAAACCTTTATAATCACAGATTACTACGGCTGTCGTGTTTTCAAAAGAGACACGAAGTTGTTCAATAACTTCAGCTTTTTTAGTTTTAGTCATGTGTATTCTCCTTTCCAGACATCAAACTTCAAGTTGAGCGGTATAAAACCGATTAAGCTCTCGCCTCTAACTGTCTTTAGTCCATAAAATAAATGAGTCTTATTCAAGTCTCAAATCGGAAATCTGGATAGATTGCCTATATAAAATTTGAATAAGGAGTGGGATTATACCAAAAGATAATTTAGAATTTGCTTTAGCAATTACGTTAGTGAATTAAAAAGCTGTGTATCATCATGAAATGAATCATACATCTCTACAATCTGGCTACACTGTTTAAAAATGGTAACGAAGCTCCGCGAAGATATATCTTCCTTGCATAGGATAGTCATTAGGTACAGACGAACTGCTGGGCTCCCTGTGGTCAGTATCAAATAAGTTTCTTGCACTGACAAGAGCATCTAGCCCTTTAAAGATGTCTGTGCGCTCAATTGTCACGTTTAATAAGGAGTCACTATCTAGAGCGTCTCTAGTATCCAAGCTATCCCGATATCTTTTTCCGATGTAAAAATATTGAGTATTGATATTCCAATTTTGAATAGGTTTATATTGCAACTGGGCAAAACCTTGATGTACTGGAGCATTTGCGACTCTTTCATTTGTGTCTGAGTATTCAGAGTGTTGATATGCGTAATTTCCACGTAAACTGAGGTACTCATTAAATGTATGCTCAAGCTCTAACTCCAGACCATATCCTGTCTGATCTTTTGCATTTTGTGCTGTACTCGTTGTTGCCGGTGCAGGGTCTGCTACATAATCTATCAGATCTTTCGCTTTATAATAGAAAAAATTCACTCGTGTATGTACTTCTCCCCTATAGTTCACTGCAAGCTCATATGTGTCAATGGTTTCAGGGTTTAGATCCGGATTTCCAACATATGCCGGGTTGTTTCGCAGATATAGTTCTCCAAATGTTGGAGCTCTAAATGCTCGACCATACATCGCCTTCAGTGTCAACTCGTTACTCTCTTGCCAAACAAGAGCTAGACGAGGGTTTACAGTAGAGCCAAAATCATTATAATGATCATATCTCACACCAGCCGTCAAGCCCAAGTCTTCATTGATGTTATATTCGTCTTGGATTAGAGCATATATATTTCTTCTTGTTTGCTCTTGTATATAGGCATATTGTGTGTCTGTAATGTCTGTCAGTACCATAGGAGCAACACCTGCACCAAAGTTTTTTCTCTGAGAAGGGTCAAGCTTTCCATATTTATAACCAAGCTTCACATTAATAGTATGTTGATCAATTCCTTTATATATTACATTACTTGAAAGTCCCGCCATATATTCCTCTGCATAAGGCTTACCTTCTTGCCAACTGTTTTGAGGAAAATAATTAGCTTGAGAGTCAAGGAAGGAAAAATAGCCTCTAGTTTTTACTTCCGTGTC
>JBFFDB010000169.1:0-1922 GCA_041559595.1 Sulfurimonadaceae bacterium | reverse complement strand
TAAAGAGGACATGGATGAAAACCTTGTTGCAAAGCTTACTGGTTCAACAGGGAAAAGTGGAATAGAGAAGTTTTATAATGAATTTTTACAAGGTCAAGCCGGTGAAAGGGAGATAAAAGTCAGTGCTTATAATGAAGAGATGGAGCAATTAAGCTTTAAGACACCAAAAGAGCACCAACAGATAACCTTGGCATTAGACCTTCGTCTTCAAAGACTTATCGAAGAGCTCTTTAAGGACAAGGCTGGCGCAGTTGTTGTCATGGATATCCATGGTGAGATAATCGCTGCAGGCTCTTATCCTGAGTATGATCTAAATACCTTTGTGTCGGGTATCTCAAAATCGCGCTGGACTGAACTGATCAATGATCTTGATAAACCTTTTACAAACAAGGTTGTCAATGGTCTTTACCCACCCGGTTCGACAATTAAAACCGGGCTTGGACTTGCCTATGCTTCAAGCTCAAAGATGAGTCCATGGACAAAGTTTGACTGTGAAGGAAGTATGACTTTAGGAAAGAATAATAGAAAGTTTCGTTGCTGGAAGCATGTGGGGCATGATGAAACTGACCTTATAAAGGCGATACGTCAATCCTGCGATATCTATTTTTATAAGGGAAGTCTGCGTGTAGGAATAAATGAGATGTCTGAACAACTGAGCAACTTTGGTTTAGGAAAGAAAACAGGTGCTAATATGGTAGCTGAGATAATTGGGATAATGTTTATGAGTAGAACCTATGCTCATATGGCGCATTTAAAAACAGGAAGTTTTGCTGCACATAAAGCACTAGATAGTTTTTATGATTGTATTGTAGGCAAAGCAGACAGTCTTGCTGAAGCATCTCAGGGACTTTACGGTAAACTAGATATACCTTATGTTGGTATTGATGGTAATGTAATGGATCCAATTAGTGCACTAGAGAGTCATATTGCAAGAATTAAAACACTTGGTAGATCATGTGATGAGCCATATCTTGAAAATATTTTACAAGAAATAGAAGCTCTTTACAGAAGTACACTTTACCTACTAAAAGAACTTAAGTAAGTTCAACTCCGACTAGGGATTCTTCCTTAGTCTCTGCAAGGAAATACATGCAAACATTAACTGATCAATTAGAGTATAATCAAACACAAGATGCTAAAGGTTTAGCAGGTGCACAATACGAGGAACAAATGAATCAAGAAAATCAATTAGAGACTGTTTTAGAACTCCTAGTTAAAGGAACACCTCCTGAAAGTATTGTAGAGGCTGGATATTCTATCGATATTGTAAAAATGGCTATACAAATGTTATCTGCCCAAGAAACACCACAACCTGCAGAAGGTTTAGTACCAAATGCCCCTTTAAACGAGGGATTAGCAGCAGGCATAAGAAATTATTAAGAATAAATATTGTATAATTAAGTAATTACATTGTCTTTGTCCAACTCTGATCGACGTAAAAAGCTGAATCAAATAATCTTAGAAGGAGTCATTGTGACTAACCAAAACGAAGAAATTGAATTAGAGGCAACTGAAGCCCAATATTGGGTAACTCAAAAAGAAGCACTAGATAGACTAGAGCAAAATGAAGATTTTAAAACCGTAATTTTAGACGGATACTTTAAAGACAGAGCACTTGACCAAGTAAGTCTGTTAGGATCTGAGTATATAAAAAGAAATGGTTTAAGACCTGAAGTAATGGAACTACTTGTAGCTATCAGTACACTACAGGATCACTTTGCAACTATCAAAAATCTAGGTGGTATTGCTGAGCAAGAAATTTATGATGAAGCAACTGCTGGTATTGAAGAGTAAGGAGTAACGTATGGACACACCAAACGATTTAAGCCGCGAAGAAGAAGCTTTATATAACATGTCAGACGAAGAGTTGGAGGCTGCTTTTAGAGAAGCCAAAAACTCACTTTACGACGAACCAGAAGACG
>JBFFDB010000168.1:0-1941 GCA_041559595.1 Sulfurimonadaceae bacterium | reverse complement strand
TTTCTCATCCCAGATGTTAATTAGCATATTGGCACGAAGTTTACGCTTGTTGATAAAGTTTTTGAGCTCGCTGTGTATGTCATCAAAATATTCTATGATAGAACCCGGTTTAATAGTTGCAAATACATGTGTCATAAGCGGGTTTGCACCTATACTTAGGTTTAATTTAGAAAATTTATTGTTTTTATCTGCTAATATAATTTCAATTTCATAGGTTTGGCGTATGCTGACATCTTTATCCGCAAGAAGACTCTCCTCATTAAGTTCTTGAAGTTCATTTCCTATAACCACGTGTTCTTCCTCGTCTGATTTTTTCAAAAATGTTTGTATATCTAAAAGATTAAAGTCAAGATCTGCCACCTTTAGATCATAGTTACTTGTCGTCGACACAAGTTCCTTTGCAATGTTGTTTGTACGTACAACAAATGGCGAAAAGTTACTATCAGATGATTCTTTCTTGCTCAAAGGGTCCCTTTGTTAAATTTAATTATAATTATTAATGTATTATTATATCACGTAAATACTCAGTCATTCAGCAATATTTATACCAATTCATAGGCTAATATGTTCAAATCAATCTTTACAAACAGTATCGGTACACTTTTTTCACGTATACTTGGATTTATCCGTGATCTATTAACTGCCTCAATACTTGGTGCCAATATCTACAGTGATATATTTTTTATTGCCTTTAAGCTACCTAACCTTTTTAGACGTATCTTTGCCGAAGGTGCCTTTGCTCAAAGTTTTATTCCGAGCTTTACTGCCTCACGTAACAAGGCAATCTTTGCTACACATATCTTTATACTCTTTTTCTTTATCATCTTTTTACTGACTATGCTTGTTCAACTCTTCCCCTTTTATGCTGCTAAGGCTATTGCGCTTGGATTTGATGAGCAGACCCTACTTCTTGCTCAGCCTTTTGTAGCGTTAAACTTCTATTATTTACTACTTATCTTTAGTGTTAGTTTCTTGTCTGCTTTACTTCAGTATAAAGAACATTTTGCAACAACAGCTTTTTCTACTGGCTTGCTCAACATCTCTATGATAGGTGCTCTTTTGCTAGCAAATGATAAAGAATCCACAGAAGTTGTTTACTATTTAAGCTACGGTGTACTTATCGGTGGTTTCTTACAATTCTTATCACATTTTTATATGGCCAAGAGAAAAGGTATCATCAAAGTTCTATTTACAGGTTTTAAGCACTTCTTCTCAAAAGCAGATGTGGCTATAGAGGATAAGAGGAAATTTAAAAAAAGTTTCATCCCTGCCATTTGGGGTAATTCTACAGCTCAAGTGTCTGTCTTTTTAGACACATGGTTAGCAAGTTTTTTAGTCACGGGGTCTATCTCTTACTTGTACTATGCAAATCGTGTCTTTCAACTTCCCCTTGCACTCTTTGCTATAGCGACCTCAGTTGCTTTGTTTCCACGAATATCGCGTTATATCAGACATAACAAACAAGAAGAAGCTGATAATGCTTTTTACAAGGCTTTCTGGTTCTTGTCATCACTCTTAAGCCTAAGTCTTATTGGTGGGTATATGCTTTCAGAAGAGATTGTTTGGCTGCTGTTTGAGCATGGTGCCTTTGAACACATGGATACACAAAACACTTCGCGTATTTTAGAGATGTATATGCTTGGTCTGCTCCCTTTTGGTTTAAGCAAACTCTTTTCACTGCAGTTATATGCACAACATCGCCAAGGAGAAGCCGCAAAGATTGCCACCTTCTCTCTTATTGGTAATATTGTCCTGTCTTTAGCGCTCATTTCTCCCCTTGGAGCCATGGGACTTGCCCTCGCTTCTTCTGTCAGTGGTTTAATATTATTTATCTATACGATAAGAGCCTATGGGACTAAACGCTTTTTTGTTATAATTTCGGACATTAAAGCCCTGATTCTGTTAGGTGCTTGTGCACTACTAATACTATTGCTATTTTTT
>JBFFDB010000167.1:0-1946 GCA_041559595.1 Sulfurimonadaceae bacterium | reverse complement strand
TGATATTTGGCTCATTTAAAAGTGAGCTCAATGCTTCAAGACCCTCATCAAAATGTTCTTTTAAACACGAAAGTTCAAACACAAATGTCTCAGAACCTGCATTGGCTGAAATATGAATTGCCTTAGCGTCAAGCTTGTTAGCAAAGGCGCGTGAACCCAAAGTCTTTGTTCCTTCACCAAACATCTTTGCAACCGTACGCGCAAGACCAGCATTTTTGTCATTTGCAATTGAACCACTATGCTTAAAAACGATCTGCATGGACACGATAGGTAGACGAGTGTCACGTTCAAAAACCAAGGGCACTTTCACCTCATTTACATTTACTTCTAATACTTCATTTCCCATCATAACCTCACAAATTAATAAAATCGTAAATACTACTTTTTTCACGCAAATCTCTCCAAAGTCTCATAAGCAGTATTACGAATTGCTGGTATTTCACCAATATCATGGATAAGATGAATCATCTCATCCTTTGCCATTCTGAATCCAGCCCCAGCACTCTTTACAACATTTTCTTCCATCATTGTCGAGCCTAAATCATTCGCACCGAACTTAAGTGCCATCTGTCCGATATACGGGCCTTGTGTTACCCATGAACTTTGAATATTTGGCACATTGTCTAAGAACAGACGTGATACAGCCAGTAAACGAAGATAACGGTTTGAAGATGGTTTTTCCATATCTGGAATCTCTTCAGCCAGTTGCGTATTTTTAGACTGGAACGACCACATAATAAAGGCTCTAAAACCACCGGTTTCATCTTGAAGTTTACGTACCAGATTCCAATGTTCTACAATCTCTTCATCTGTTTCAACTGATCCAAACATCATTGTCGCTGTCGACTTAATACCTAGTTGATGAGCTTGTCTGTGTACGTCTATCCATACTGAAGAGTCATGCTTTTTAGGCGCGATGATATCACGGACACGGTCAGAAAGTATCTCTGCACCAGCGCCCGGAATCGATGAAAGACCCTTATCTTTTAAACGTTGAAGCACCTCTTTTAGACTTATCTTAGAGATTCTTGCAATATAGTCAAGTTCAATGGCTGAAAAAGCATGAATTGTGATTTGTGGATATTTCTCGTGAATATGTCCAACTAACTCTTCATAAAACTCGATCTTTAGCTTTGGATGAACACCACCTTGAAAAAGGATTTGTGTACCACCAATAGCAACAAGTTCATCGATCTTTTCATCGATCTGCTCATGTGTCAGCACATAAGCATCATCATCTTTAGCATGGCGATAAAAAGCACAAAACTTACAATCAACCCAACATACGTTGGTATAATTGATATTTCTATCAATTATAAAGGTTGTTATCCCTTTGGGATGTAACTCTTTTTTACGTGCGCTTGCCATTTTACCAAGCTCTTTAAGATCACCTTCTCGGATAAGTTTAAGAGCTTCTTCACTTGTCATTCTACTCATTTATTTTACCTTCAATCGTTTCATCAATCTCTACTCACTTCTCTTAAAAAAAGTCCCATTACCAACGATTCCTTTTCTTCTTTCTAAACACGATCTTATACAATACTATTAGCACAAGAAGTCCAGCTGTGATTTGTACCCATGCACTAAGTAATACGACCTTACTTAAGATTGAGCCATGTGTTTCATTATCAATTTTAACGCCCACCATCTCAGAAGCATGTACCATCGCCGAAACTGCCAAATCACCTTCTGGTATGTTCAAGTGACATGATAAACACACACCACGACGATCTAATGCATCACGTTGCATATCATCTAAAGGAGCTGATAGTTTCCAGTGATGCCCTACCGTTTGAAGCTGTGTACCATTTTCATCTATAAAGCGAGAGTAATCATGATCAAGGTTTTTGATAGCAGGAATCTGTTCATCAATGATAGATGGGATAACCTGTCCATCTGCCGTCATTAAATCTACAATTGTTGTTTTACTTGGGTCACCTGTTGTC
>JBFFDB010000166.1:0-1970 GCA_041559595.1 Sulfurimonadaceae bacterium | reverse complement strand
GCCCTTGGGATTTGAGCTTGATACACGTCACTTATTGAACTATCAAAAACGAAAAATAAGAAAAACTTATGTTCCTTTTATGGTCGATGAAAGTTTTAAGATGGTACCATACAGAATGCCTCTGACCCAAGGAAACTTCGGTGTTAGTGAGCCAAACACAACATTGTTAAACATTGAAAAAGTTGATGTCGCTATAGTTCCTGTTGTTGGGGTAGACACAGATTCAAGGCGAATTGGTTTTGGTAAGGGTATGTATGATAGATTTTTTTCAAGACTTACCAATAAACCCATCATTATTTTTGTTCAGATTGAAGAATGTATTTGTGAAGAAAAAGTCACAGATCATTATGATATTCAAGCTGATATTTATATAACACCCAAAACTATAAAATATAGGAAACCAAATGTTAGATCAGATTCTCTTAGGCGGTGGTATCGCTACCGTCAGCGGAGTAATCGGATTTTTGATCTCCAAAAAATTAAGCAGCGCACAATTTGACATCTTTGTAGAACAGGCTAAGGCTAAGGCCAAGGCAATTGATACAGAGGCTGAACTTCTACTTCAAAAAGCTACTTTTAGAGCTGAAGAAGTCGAAGCGAAGGCTCAAAAAAAGTTTGATGAAGCTGTAGAGAATGCACGTTTTGAATTAAAAACTCAGTTTTTAGAACTTGATGATAAAAAAGCTTCTTTCGAAGACTTTAAAGAGAGTGAACTTCGTCGTATTAAGCATGAAGCGTCAAAGACTGAAAATATAAACTTGCAACTAGAACGCGCAAAACGTTCTATGGAGAAACAAAAAGAAGATTACATAAGCCGTACAAATGAAGCGGTACAGGTCATAGAAAGTGGAGCAGGGCTGACGCGAGATGAGGCTAAAGCACTTTTGCTCAAACAAGTCGAAGAAGACTCTAGAGAAGATATTGCGCATATCGTTAGAAAGTATGAACATCAGGCAAAAGAAGAGGGGCAGCGTAAGGCAAATTATATTCTTGCGCAAGCGACGTCTCGTTTTGCAGGTGAGTTCGCAAGTGAACGTTTAACGAATACAGTCCATCTACATGATGATGAACTTAAAGGTCGTATTATTGGGAAAGAGGGTCGTAATATAAAGACCCTAGAACTGCTTTTAGGTGTAGATATCATAATTGATGAAACCCCTAATGCGATAATACTTAGCAGTTTCAATCTTTACAGACGTGCTATTGCCACACGTACTATAGAACTATTGATTGAAGATGGACGTATTCAGCCTGCACGTATTGAAGAGATCTTTGAGAAAGTGACGTCTGAGTTTGAGGACTCTGTCTTGGCTGAGGGTGAACAGATTGCTAGAGAGATGGGTGTCAATGGTATCCATCCAGAGTTACTAAAACTTATTGGTCGTTTACGCTACCGCGCTTCCTATGGTCAAAATGCCTTAGCCCATACTTTAGAGGTTGCTAATCTAGCAGGTATTATTGCTGCAGAACTGGGTGGGGATGAAGTCTTAGCCAAACGTGCAGGCTTACTGCATGACATTGGTAAGGCGCTAACGCATGACAAAGGCGGTAACCATGTTGATCTTGGAATTGAGCTTGCCAAACTTTATAAAGAGCACGAAGTTGTACTTAATGCGATACCAGCGCATCATGGTCTTGAAGATATTAACAGTATTGAATGTGCCGCTGTATGTGCTGGGGATGCTCTTTCCGCAGCACGTCCGGGTGCACGAAGAGAAGTCTTAGAGTCATATCTCAAACGTGTAAGTGAGATTGAAGAAATTGCTTCTGAAAAACATGGGGTAAAACAAGCCTATGCAATTAACGCTGGACGTGAGGTACGTGTTATAGTTAATGCTGAATTACTAAATGATGATGAGTCTTCACTATTAGCTTCAGAGATTGCTAAAGAGATAGAGACGAAAATGAATTTTCCAGGTGACATCAAGGTCAATGTCATTCGAGAGAGTAGAGCAGTTGTGTATGCTCAT
>JBFFDB010000165.1:0-2003 GCA_041559595.1 Sulfurimonadaceae bacterium | reverse complement strand
TCGTAGTTTAGCTCTTTAAAGTGACCTCCAGGTAGTGCTTTAGCAAGTGCTTCTTCTAATAATTTTGCATATGATATTAGATCCGGGTTATCCATAGGAATACCTGTGATTCTTGACATACCTCTAAGGGTAAGTCCAGAGATGCTCATTGTCTTACCGTTAGAAGTGTCATCATCTCTGTTAGAGTATAGAGACATACTTAATGGAGAAAGCAGACCGATCTTTGGATATTTTTTAGCTAATGCCAAGGTGTGCTTTTTACTGTGGGTAGTAAACAGGTGGTAAGTCTGATAATATGTCTTTCCAAAACGTGGTTTGAATGGAGAGTTCATGTTGTTATTACCGTCAATACTAAAACCAGTTTTTTCAAAAGCGGCTTCTATTGACGCTGCAGTGATTTTCCCATCTTCGTTAGACACAGTGAAGATACGGATATCTTGACCGTCATTGATTCCGGCTTGTACTTTTGGAGCAGCTGCCGAACATGCTGTTAGGGTTAATGCTACGAGAGCAGATACTACGATTGAATAGATCTTTTTCATTTTTGTCCTTGTTGTTAGATATATAGCAACGGCTATACGGTTTTTCACTTTAATTGGAAATGTTAGCACTATTTTCATCTAGATAATCTTAATTATAAGATGTAAACTTTATCTGCAATCTTTAAACTTCCATTGGTTACAGTTTTTGCAAATATTCCTCTGTGGTGCTTAAGCAGTTTAGGTGCTTTTGTGTCAACTTTCGACAAGCCTTTGCATAAGGTACAGTTTTGTGTTATCTCTAAAACCACATCACCGATCTTGAGTTGATCGCCTACATTAAAGCCGTAAGGATTAAAATCCATCAAGATGTTTTCACCGAGAGAACCAAACGGCATGTCGATATTGTTCTCTTTTGCAAGGGTGTAACTTTCCAATGAGCTTATGAGTATAGAACGCATAGGATCTTTGGCATAGAACTTATCATCAATCACCCCTTTGTCATCCAAAGCTATCTCATCTTGCTCAATGGTCTTTGTCTGGCCATCTATATCTTTTACTGAAATGAATAGCTGCAGGACTTTCCCTACGTGTTCTGTTGCCATTTTTTTGCCTTGCTGAAAGTTTATAATTAAATGATCATTGTAGATGACTTGATTATAATCTTGTTTTGTTGAATCTGTTTTAATTTGAGGTGTATGCAGGATGGTCGAAGTAAAGATGACACTGGGCCATCTCTCTTCTAAAGGATCAAGTAGATTACTTGATCTTAGCTTTGTCAGTTTTAGTGTTACCTTTACGGTCAACCCAAGTCATCTCAAGTTTGTCACCGGCTTTGGCACCTTTAAACTGAAATTTAAAGATAGGGTTCTTTGAAAGGAATTGGCTTGTAGATACTTCAAATACAAGTTTACCATTTACACTTCCAGTAATACGAGTGATGAAGTTAGCATCTTCTCTGTTTCCTGTTTTCTTTTCTGCTTGATCGTAAGTAGTCATATCGTGTTTTGCCAAGGCTTTAACGTTAACGATATCACCTTTCATTTTTGCTTTGATTTTCATAAATATACCTTTATTTAATTTGTTTAATAAAGCGAAGGGAATTAACCTTCACAACCACCAAGTGCAACAGTAAGTGTCTTAACACCTGAGTACAGTTTTCCGTCTTTACCTTCTACGATAGCAGTTACAGTAATAGGCGTACCATCAGATTTCAACTTGATCTTAAGGTCATAGTTGATGATGCTGTTCTCATGGATTGTCCATGCAGCTACAGCTGATTCTGGGTTGGCATTTTGAAATAGTGCTACTGATTTAGCATCAATATCAGACTTGATATTAACAGGAACAGCACCGCCGTTAGCAGCAACATCTGGCATAGTAACAGTTACACCGCTTTCAGTTGTAGCTTTTGTACCATACATCGCCATTACAGCATCATCAACAGTGTGAGCTGTCCATACAGTTGGTTTAGTTTTTCTGAAGTCTTCAGCGTTTGCCGCAGGTACGACAGCAGCTACTGCT
>JBFFDB010000164.1:0-2018 GCA_041559595.1 Sulfurimonadaceae bacterium | reverse complement strand
CCAGAAATGTCCTTAGTCTTTTTAAGAGAGATAGCTGTATGCAACATTAACTTAGGCATATATTTTGCAGTTGAATATAACTTAGCACTCTCTTTAAAATATGCAATTGCATTAGAATATTCATTCAGTTGAAAATAAGATTCACCAATATAATAATGTGAGCGAGCTGGTTTATAGTGTTTTGATATCAAATGTTCAAAACTATCAATAGCATCTGCATACTTTTCTTTTTTAAACAAAGCATCTGCATCTTTTTCAACCTGAGCATTGCTCTTATTATCTAGGGTGTTTGTACTTCCCTTGGCTATCTTTTTCAACTGCTTTGCAACATCAAGTTTAAAGCTATTGATTTCTTGTGCCAGTGTGTTATATTCTTGCTTACTTACATAGCTGCTATTAATGGTATCTATCAATGAGCTCAGTTCACCCATAACTAGCTTAAGCTGTTTAATATGGTCATCGTGATTAAGGACGATTTCATCAATCTTTACTTGAATTTCACTTGATGAATCTTTCATCAATGCAATATCACCTTTTAAAGTCTCTAAGGAAAGTTTTTCATTATGTCCACTCTCATTGAGTCCTTCAACGATACTTCTAACCCCAGACAAAGATTCTTCAAGGGTAGAGATACGAGACCTGTTTTTACGAACAGTTCCATCAATATCATTAAGAGTTTCTTTATTATCTAAAATATGTTTTTCGGCTTTAGTTAAACCATATGGGGAAGGACTATTGAGGTCACCCGCTCCAAATGCAGATTTTTCTGCATACAGAGAAAGTGGAAGTAAGAAAGAGCTAATTAATAAAAATCTTCTCATTATGGAAGAAGTTTAAAGTCTACTCTACGATTTTGTGCCCAACATGCTTGAGTCTGTTCTGTACATTTTGGATTACTCTCACCAAAACTTACCATTGTAATACGTTCAGCTGCAACACCATCAGCTATTAAAGCATCTTTAGTTGTCTTTGCACGCTTGAGACCAAGTGCGTAGTTATACTCATCACTACCCCACTCATCACAGTTACCTTCAAGTTTTACATTATAAACTGAAGCACCCGCTTGTGCAATAGTTGAGTTTGTTTTTAACGTTGCTTCCATATCAGCTCTGATTGCAAACTTATCAAAGTCAAAGTTGATGCTCTTAAGCTGTGCTTCTAAACCACTTAAACTCATTTCATTAGCATCTGCACTACCCGATTGATCGATTCCACTGTCAGCAAGACCTGAAGTATCAGTTTCACTTGGGTCTTTTACATCAACCGTACCGTTTTGGTTTGTTCCGTTTGTCGCATCGATTGATGGATCTTTTTGACTACAACCTGAAAGTAATAATAAAGCGGCTAAAGTACTTATAGCTAGAAGATTTTTCATCTTTGGGGTCCTTGATTATAAATTAGTTCGATTCTAGCAAAGATTTTCTTAAACTATTGATAGTCTTTGCAAATTAATCGATTTCTGGGTGTATTATGCGATTTAAATATAAATAAAGTGTAAATAGGTAATTTCCACTTACTCTTGAATCAACTTATCTAAGCGTTCAAGATCATTTATCACATCCCATTTTCCACCACCTTCTTCAACACGTGCCTTCCACTGTTCGAGCCTTTGCATGTACTCTCTTGGATCGATATTATCACTTCTTAGTTTTGTCACATTTAAAGCAATAACATCAAATCCACTCATTCCTAATGGAATGTCACGTATATAACCTTTTTTCAGTTCTTGCTTTAAGTCTGAAAATATCATTATTGTCTTATTACGTGTTCCTCTTTCATTTAAGTATTCAATAGCTTGTAGAAGTCCACCAGTGATATCCGTATAAGGACTAGACTTTACCCCTTTAACATAGGTGTCTACTTTTTGCTGGAAGAGGCGTTTTTGCTGGTTTGCCTTAGAAGGTCTATCATCGAAAGTCACTTTAGCAATGATGTCTTTTTCACTAAAACTCCCCGTATCTATACTTGCCACAACAAAACTATCCCCTGAGTTGAGCTTTGCTAAAGTGTAGTTGATT
>JBFFDB010000163.1:0-2040 GCA_041559595.1 Sulfurimonadaceae bacterium | reverse complement strand
GTTAATGCTGAATTACTAAATGATGATGAGTCTTCACTATTAGCTTCAGAGATTGCTAAAGAGATAGAGACGAAAATGAATTTTCCAGGTGACATCAAGGTCAATGTCATTCGAGAGAGTAGAGCAGTTGTGTATGCTCATTAAGAAGGAACCTTCCTTCTTAAGTATTATTCTTTAATCTCCACAACTACTGCCCCGCGTAAATCACCCATCTTATAGCCTATTGCCTTGTCATCAGGATAATATTCATGCATAAAATCACTTAGCTCTTTGTTTTTAGAAATATCCCCATGACATTTAAGACATACACCCTTGTTGATTACAAGAGGTTTATAATATTTATATACCTTGCCTTCTTTTTCAATAATATAAGGAGGCAATTTTTTAGCTTCTAACATCTTCTGCATTTTTTGAAGGACTAAGGTTTCATCAGGCTTAGGCGCATTGGCAAGGTTACGCTCTTTTAAAGAGGTCCGTTTTACACTTTGACCCTCGATTTGGGCAAGGTTTACCTCTTCGGTCAAGATAAGTGCATTACTATTACAAAATTGTGCAGCAGAGATAAGACCCTTTGTAGTGATCTCATTTTTGAGCTTACTTCCTAATTGTTGTAAAAGTGTTTTAGAGAGTTTATCTCCAGTGTCAATAATTTCTTGGGGTATCTCTTGTGCATACAGCATAGAACTTAGTGCAAGTGATACAAAAAAACCAGGTACAGTTGCTTTCATTATTCCTCCATTTCATTCATTTTTGAGTCATCATAGGGGTCTGGATGTATGACAAGGTTCCAGTTTAAGTCGGGGTCGGTCTGCTTTATTTCTGCTTCGATATTGTCACATACACGGTGCGCATCAAATAAAGAGGTGGAGACAGTAAAAACCAAATGTACACTGACAAAGGCATCTTTTCCTGAACAGCGAGTCAATAGTTGATGGTAGGAAGTGATATTTTTATTTTCTTCAATAATACGTTTTATCTTTGATACATTTTCATCTGGCATAGCCACATCCATAAGCATCAAGATGCCCTCTCGTATAAGTTCGTAAGCTGAATAAATAATATACAGGGCAATTAAAATACCTAAGATGGAGTCAATGATATGCAGATTTGTAAAATGGATAACAACTAAGGAGATAAGAATAATCGCATTTGAGTAGAGGTCTGTTTTATAATGAAGTGCATCAGAGCGAATAACCATTGAACCCGTTTTTGTAGCAACAATGTTTAGATAAGAGACAAGTCCCCCTGTAATAATAAGTGAGGCAAACATAACAGTAATAGATTCGCTAAGATAGGTGGCTTGGTGTCCATGTAAGAGTTTGTCTATAGCAGCATAAAAGATATACACACCAGAAAGAGTGATGATAGTACCTTCAATAACAGCGGCGAGGGCTTCTATTTTTCCGCGTCCATAATTGAATTTTTCATCAGGAGCCTTTTCTGCATTATGCAGGGCAAAATAATTAAAAAGTGATACGCCAAGGTCAAGAACGGAGTCAATTGCGGAGGCAAGTACGGCAACGGAACCACTGACAATTCCAATAAAAAGCTTCACTAGGATAAGAAGTGTGGCGGTTGCACTTGATATTATCGTTGCTTTTTTTTCTAAACGCATGCTCTCTCTTCTATACTTTGTTTGGATTTATTTTAGCAAAGAAAAGGTAATATTAGACATTAAATTTAAGGAATGTTTGTGAATCTAGAAGAAATCCGTCAAGAACGTCGCAAATGGATGACATGGAAGAACATCTTACCCCTACGTGAAGCCCTTGACGAATTAGACGATATTGAATCAGAATGTACTTTTGGAAACACGGTAAGCATTCAAAGTAAGACAGAGGTTAGTGAGGCTCAACACGAGCAAATCAAAACAACAGCAAAGATGATGATGCCGTGGAGAAAAGGGCCGTTCAATGTTTTCGGCATTGAAATTGATGCTGAATGGCGCAG
The DNA here is from genome assembly GCA_041559595.1 of Sulfurimonadaceae bacterium. Taxonomy (GTDB): domain Bacteria; phylum Campylobacterota; class Campylobacteria; order Campylobacterales; family Sulfurimonadaceae. The sequence goes on along the minus strand of JBFFDB010000163.1, from coordinate 90 downwards.
CGAAAGAAAATGGAACCGCCTCATGACAGAAATGCCCGATCTGCAAGACAAGGTTATTGCAGATATCGGCTGCAATAACGGATATTACAT
>JBFFDB010000162.1:0-2068 GCA_041559595.1 Sulfurimonadaceae bacterium | reverse complement strand
TTTACATTTTCAACTGCTTGAAGAACACCCTTACCCATGTAACGATCTCCGCCATCACGTAACTCAAGAGCTTCTCTTTTACCTGTACTTGCACCCGATGGTACGATTGCTTCTGCTGTTGTTCCATCGCTTAGTGTTACATAAGCTTTTACTGTTGGATTACCGCGTGAATCCATTACTTCAATTGCGTTTACATTATCTATAAATATCATTCTGTATCTTCCTCGTTAATTTCTGCTTCAGGTATATCAATTAGATTACTTATACCCATAGCATTTTTAATTTTTTCTTCTATCTCTGCTGCTAAGGCAGGGTCTTCTTTAAAGGCTTCTTTTACTTTTTCACGACCTTGTCCTAGCTTCTTATCCTCATATGAGAACCATGCCCCAGACTTATCAATGATGTCAAGTTTTACACCATAATCAACAAGCTCACCAAATTTAGAGATGCCCTCTCCAAACATAATGTCAAACTCCGCTTGTTTAAATGGAGGTGCGACCTTATTTTTAACTATCTTCGCCTTTGTACGATTACCAATTGGACTTTCAGCCTGCTTTAGTGTTGCGATACGACGAATATCAATACGCACAGAAGCATAAAACTTCAATGCATTTCCACCTGTCGTTGTTTCAGGTGAACCGTAACCCATCATACCGATCTTCATACGAATCTGGTTAATAAAGATTACCGTCGTATTCATCTTGTGTAAAACACCTGTCAACTTACGAAGCGCCTTTGACATTAAACGTGCTTGAACACCAACTTGCTGATCTGTCATCTCACCCTCAAGTTCTACCTTAGGAGTAAGTGCCGCAACTGAATCAATTACGATAAGATCAACCGCGCCTGAACGGGCTATTGTCTCAACAATATCAAGTGCTTGTTCACCATAATCAGGTTGAGACACTAAAAGGTTTTCAACATCAACACCCAGGTTTTTTGCATAACCAATATCAAGTGCGTGTTCAGCATCGATAAAGGCACATACACCACCTTGCTTTTGGCACTCTGCAGTTATCTGAAGAGTAAGTGTTGTCTTACCTGATGACTCGGGACCATATATCTCTATCACACGACCCTTAGGAACACCACCAATTCCTAATGCAAGGTCAAGCCCAATCGAACCTGTACTAATCGCTTCAATCGGTTCGATCACCTTATCTCCAAGACGCATTAGGGCGCCTTTTCCAAATGACTTATCGATTTGCTTTAGTGCTAGATCCAGTGATTTTTGTTTATTTGCATCCATTAGATGTTCCTTTAGTTTATTAATTGGAATAATTATATGTCAAATTGAAATATATGACACTTCATATTGCATTTTGCAATATTTTTCCTAATGAAAGAAAATAATGCGTAATTTTAGCGTTCTTTGGTTAAAATCTAATTGATTATTAGCATTTAGTCGGGCAAATATTAGAATTTTTTTGTTCACTGCTGTTTTATTGAATTATTAGGATTTATTTTGACCACAATGAAAATCGCACACTCGCCAGATGCCGATGACATATTTATGTATTATGCCATTAAATTTGGCTGGGTTACTCAAGAAGATGTAGCGTTTGATAATATTGCCCTTGATATTGAGACCCTGAATGTAGAAGCCTTGGCTGGTACCTATGATATCTCTGCTATCTCATTTGCTTTATTGCCTCTTATCAAAGATGATTACGCACTGCTTCGCACTGCTGTAAGTTTTGGTGAGGGATATGGTCCCAAGCTTATCAAACGTAAAGGTGAAAAGCTCAAGCGTAACTTTAAGGTCGCGTTGAGTGGAAAGTACACCACTAATGCCCTTCTTTTTCGTATCGCTTATCCCGATGCTCGCATCACATATATGAATTTCTTAGAGATTGAAGAAGCAGTTCGTTCTGGCGCTGTACATGCTGGTGTTTTGATTCATGAAAGTATCTTAACCTTCAGTGACGAACTCGAAGTAGAACGTGAGATGTGGGATATTTGGCAAGAACTGTGTGAAGACAAGACACTTCCGCTTCCGCTTGGGGGTATGGCCATTCGCCGTTCAATTCCACTTACAAAAGCTATTGCGTATGAAGATACTTTGACT
>JBFFDB010000161.1:0-2098 GCA_041559595.1 Sulfurimonadaceae bacterium | reverse complement strand
CCGCGATTGTAGGCAGACGAGGATCATCCCATCCACTCACATAACCACCTTCAACCAGTTCTAAAAGCTTTCTTTTACTCATTACAGTATAGTTGATGCCAAGTCGTGCAAACTCATGCTGGTAAGGACGTACGGTATTCAGACCAAGTGTGTCCAGTACCCAGTCATAGATATCGCGGTTGTTCTCAAACTCCAGTGTACAAATAGAGTGAGACACCCCTTCGATATAGTCAGACAGACAGTGGCCAAAGTCATACATTGGGTAGATACACCATTCGTCCCCTGCTCTAAAGTGATGGGCATGTCTGATGCGGTATAAGATCGGGTCTCTCATCTTCATATTTGCCGCGCCCATATCGATCTTGGCTCTTAGTACGTGTTCACCGTCTTTAAACTCGCCATTTTTCATTTTCTCAAAAAGATCTAAATTTTCTTCAATACTACGCTCGCCAAATTTACTACGCTTACCTGCTTGGGTAACCGTTCCACGAAGTTCACGCATCTCTTCTTCATCTACACTATCAACATATGCCTTGCCCATTTTAATAAGCTCAACCGCATACTCGTATATCTTTTGAAAATAGTCAGAGGTATAATGTACATTCCCATTCCATTCAAACCCAAGCCACTGTACTGCGTCTTTAAGAGCTTCAACGTACTTTGTGTCCTCTGTAGTAGGGTTGGTATCATCCATTCTAAGGTTACAGTGACCCTTGTAGTCATCTGCGATACCAAAATTTATACAGATAGATTTAGCATGTCCAATGTGTGGGAAGCCGTTCGGCTCTGGAGGAAATCGTGTAGTGACCTCTTTATATTTACCTGATTTTAAGTCCGCTTCAACGATTGTACGTAAAAAATCTTTGCTCTCACTCATTATTGCTAAACCTTTTCTAAAGAAACTTTGTTTTGATTTTATATGAGTCGCATTTTATCAAAATTGTACTTATGGCTTCTTAGATGCGAATTTACTTTAGAAGATGTCATAATTTTTGGAAATATCTAAGTCAATTAATGAAAAAAACAGAGCTCAACTAGTTATACTTTCACGACTAAAGAAGACTAATGAAAAACAGTTAAGTACTACAGTTAAAGGATACAACTTATGAAATATTTTGACACTATTATTAATAACTTGATAGCGATACACAAAAACCCTGAGACACAATACTCACCAACACAGATGTTTGATTCAAAGAATGACTTGAGTTTTGCTATATCTAGGCTTATGGATGCACAAAGAATCTTTGCAAGCGATATCTATGATAACAAAGAAATTCCAACAGATCTATATGCAATCTGGTGCAACACTAGAGATGAGATGCCCAGTCAAGTAGCTAATGACATTGCACTGTGCATTATGAAAAACACGCCATTTAGTAATACTCAAGAGCAAACTAAGGAACTGAAGGATCTGTTTTATAAGACAATCCATACCTATACAAACAATACAGACTTATCAAATGCATTTACTCAATTCTTCTTTGGCGAGAGTGAAGCTAAAATGCCTAAAATGAGAGATAGAGAATAGCACTCCTAAAAGTGAGACTTACTCATATTGTCTACTTTTGCTAAGACATATACTCTTTCTCAAAACCCTCAATATCATTTTCTCTACCTATTGGTAAGTTTCTTACTTTTAATTCGGGATGAATATTAATCTTCATCTGCTTTTCAACACCATGCTTAATCGTTGAACCAGCACTTCCGCAACCAACACAGGCACCTTGCAGTTGTACATAAATAATTCCAGCCTTAATAGCGATAAATTTAATATCACCACCATCAGCAGTAATGCCAGGTCTTACTTTTTCAATTGTATTCAAAACTGGGTCTACTAGTTCTTCATCTGTAAAAGGTATCATTTTTATTTCCTTATATATCTCATAGTTTTAACTTTATTATGTGCCGAAAAATAATAGAACTTCACTTAATGGCTTATAAATTATCTTTTCAAGTAAGAACACCTTGCATAGACTTAACTTTAGAAGTGCTTTTTCAAAGATAAGTAAGATTGTCTAGTCGTAATCTCTAACGATAGTGATAGGAGTAGAAGTTATAAGACTCTCTGGTCTAAGACAAAGTCAACGATAACATG
>JBFFDB010000160.1:0-2107 GCA_041559595.1 Sulfurimonadaceae bacterium | reverse complement strand
TCTAATACTTCAAAAATATCTTGAGGACTATTTTAAAGACAAAGCTGGTGCTGTAGTCGTAATGGATGTTTATGGTGCTATCATAGCTGCAGGATCATATCCTGAGTACGATCTTAATACCTTTGTGTCAGGGATCTCTACTTCAAGATGGAAAGAACTTATTGATGATTTGGATAAGCCGTTCACCAATAAACTTGTTAATGGTCTCTATCCACCCGGTTCAACAATTAAGACAGGTCTTGGTTTGGCCTATGTTACAACACCAAACATGAGTCCTTGGACTAAGTTTGATTGCGAAGGGACGATGACACTAGGTAAAAACAATAGAAAATTTCGATGTTGGAAGCATGAAGGGCATGAGGAGACTGACTTGATAAAAGCTATAAGAGAAAGTTGTGATATATATTTTTATAAAGGTAGCCTACGTGTTGGTATTGCTGAAATGTCGGGACAGCTAAAAAACTTTGGATTAGGAAAGAAAACAGGGGTGGACCTTCCAAATGAATACTTTGGGACAGTTCCAAATCGTGACTGGAAGATGCAGAAGTATGGCAAACCCTGGTACATAGGAGAAACATTAAACTCATCAATCGGACAAGGTGATTTCCTTTCGACTCCAATGCAGATATCACAATTCACGGCTTTAATGGCAACTGGAAAGCTGCCTCGTCCTCACTTCTTAAAGAAAAAAGGTGACGATTACTTTGTGCCCATTGTAGAAGATGTATTAACAGAAAAACAGATAAACAGATTGCCGTTAATACAGCGAGCAATGCGTGAAGTATGTAATCACCCAAAGGGAACGGCAACACAATATCTCAGTTCAAAAGTAAGAATAGCCGGTAAAACAGGAACGGCTCAAGTTGTTGGTATATCACAAAAGACAAAGAAACGTCTAAAAGAGCATGAATTGGCATATGTCAAGCGTTCACATGCATGGTTTACGACTTACGGCCCCTATAAAAAACCTCAGTACATTGTTACAGCTTTGATTGAACACGGTGGGCATGGTGGACAAGCAGCAGGTCCGCTTGTTTCTGGAATCTATAACAAACTATTAGAATACGGATACATAAAGAAATAACTCTTGGCATTTCAATATGTATTTAAAAAAACAAGCCTTATAGACTCTGTAGTGTGTTATTAATAAAAAGGGCTAAGATAAGTAGTAGGAAAACTGCGCCAGCTTTGTTGTATAGTTTGTTTGCTAGGATTAGAAGAAGAGCAATAGAAGCAGAAATCATAATCGCTATATCAAAATAGTTCTCTTTTAGATTGATGATGAGTGGAGAAATCAATGATGCTCCTCCAAGTACCATTGAGAAGTTTGCAACGTTTGAACCAATTATGTTTCCAATACTAAGATCAGCATTTCCTTTTTTAATTGCCACAAGAGAGACAACAAGTTCAGGAAGGGACGTGCCTAAGGAGATTAAAAAAAGACCGATTATCCATTCGCTTACGCCAAACATACGTGCAATATTGCTGCCGCTCTCAATTACGAAGTTTGCACCACCAATAGTAAACACAAAACCGACCAAAAGTAAAGCTATACTTAAAAACCAATTGAATTTTTCTTTGACGAGATCTTCATCAATCTCGCCTTCAAGATCTTCTTTTGCGCTTGCAAAGAGAAATAAAATGTAAGCCACCATTAAAAATAGAAATAAAAATCCTTCAATGCGAGTGATTTTACCATCTATGCTCATAATTATGTATACGATAACGGGCATAAGTATCCAAGCACTGTCTTTAGCAAATAGATCACGTTTAGGATTCATCTTTTTTGCAATTAAAAAGACAAGTCCAAGCACCAGCGTGATATTAAAACTTACACTTCCTATTACATTCGCAATAGCTAAGTCACTTTTATGGTGATATGAAGCAATCATTGAAGTTGCCATTTCAGGAAGAGAAGTACCAAAGGCAACAAGTGTAGCACCAATGACAAAATGTGAAATATCAAAATGTAAGGCAATGCGTTCTGATTCTTTAATAATAAAATCAGCTCCATAGATCAACGCAGCCATTGCAGTGAAAAATATTATAAAATCCATTCTTATCCTTGTGTTCGTATAATTAAGCTTTGTGGAAGGTCAAAAGCTTC
>JBFFDB010000159.1:0-2186 GCA_041559595.1 Sulfurimonadaceae bacterium | reverse complement strand
GATAATGAAACGTTATGACTTAAGACATTTAAAAGCGGATTTTGACGGCCGTATGAAAGAGATCGTTACGAATGAGATCACGGCGGGTGAGGTGATCATTTTCTTATTTGAGATTGGTGATTTTTCTGGTGTTCAACGCTCTGCTGATATGATGAAGGAATGTGGTTGTGAGTTATTAAACTCATTAAAGTTCAACGAAGTCGACTGGACGATCGTCGTTAAGAAGTAGGCGAGAATAAATATGAATAATGTCAATGCACTAGAATCGTTATGTGAAGCAAGACATTATATTTATGCTTATGAAAACAATGCTAAGAAAGATGAAAGAGCCTTTGCCAAGACAGTAGAGATCTTTAAAGAGGCTAAGACAATCATCTTTAACTCAATGATAACGAATGAAGAGGCTATGATCCTTCAGAAGTTAAAAGAGAAGCATGGTTACAAGTTAGTGAATAAGGAAGCAAAGAAGTTTCAAGACTTCTTGAATGATTTTGGAAGTGTTAGCGGTAAACACCTTTACGGTGGCAACCGTCAAACACTTGAGTCTTTTGATTTTGCAATCGTTCTTGGGTCTTCAGTCTCTGCAGATTGTCCAATGGTACGCTCTGCACTCGAGATTGCACATGATGAAAGAAAGGCATATATATACTATATGCATCCACTTGAAGATGAGTCACTTAAAAACATTGTCGCACAACATATTAAATATGAAGTTGGCAGTGAAGAGGGTCTTGTCGCGATGTTAGCTGACTTGCTGGTTAATGAAGAAGGACAAGAAAAATATAAAGCCTTCTTTGATGAGTTAGATATTGGTTATATCTGTGGTGAGAGCAGTGTGGGAGAAGAAGAATTTGATGAAATATCTCAGAAACTTATTCACCATGAAAACCGTGTTTTGTTTGTCGGCTCTGATCTGTTTAACCATCCAAGGTCGAAAAACATTGCTAAGATAATTGGCATGATTTCTAAATACAGCGACTTTGAAGTCTTCATGATCCCATCTGAGGCAAATACCTTGGGTGTAGCACTTCTGTGCGATCTAGACGAAGTGGCTGAAGGAAAAACAGTAGGTTATAAGGTTAAGGCAGACTACACACTCTCTTTTTTAGAAGATGGCGATATGGATATGCCTGGTATATCTCAGCAAAAGGGGACATTTACCTCAGTCGACAAGAAAGTGGTTTATCTGAATACTGCTGTTGATTATGCAGGATATAGACTTAATGATATTGCGAATGCCTTAGATGTTCGGGCTGAGAGAACAATTGATTACACAGCTAAGCTTCCTGCTATGTCAGGGTACAAAGCTGTTGCATTTGATGATCTTGGAAACAGTTGTAATGGATATGAACTAGAGAATATAGATGCAAAGAATGAGGATGATACGTTAGACGATTTAGATGACATCGCTGAATTTAACGGAACCGTTATATACAGATGTAATCATCCTCTATCTCAGTTTAACCCATATACCAACAAGTCAGACCACATTAAAGGTGACTTGGTGTTATTGGGTTCTAAACAGTTTGCTACAGCAGCAAAGATAAAAACAGGGGCGATGGTACGTTTTGAAATGGACGGTAAAACCTATCAACGTAAGTTTAAGGTATCTGAAGACCTTAAAGGAACTATAGCTTACAACCCTGTCTTTGATAGTACAGATAATTATGATGAATACCGTTATAAACGCGTAAATTTGGAGGAAGTTAATGGGTGAACTAGTTACGATTAATATTGATGGAAAAGAGATTGAAACAGAAGAGGGTACGTTTATATTAAACGCCGCTCGAGCTAATGACATTTTTATTCCGGCGATTTGTTATTTAACACGTTGTAGCCCTACATTGGCATGTCGTATATGTCTTGTAGAAGCTGATGGAAAACAGGTGTATGCATGTAATGCAAAAGCAAAAGACGGCATGCAGATCACAACATCAACAGAAAACATTGAACTTGAGCGTAGAGCTATCATGGAAGTATATGATGTGAATCACCCGCTTCAATGTGGTGTTTGTGATCAGTCAGGTGACTGTGAACTGCAGAACTATACACTTGAGCTTGGAGTAGATTCTCAGACTTATTCGATTCCAGATGTTGCACGTCCAGTTTTAGACTGGGGGCATATTCATTATGATGCAGGTCTTTGTATCGTATGTGAACGGTGTGTCACTGTTTGTAAGGATATG
>JBFFDB010000158.1:0-2188 GCA_041559595.1 Sulfurimonadaceae bacterium | reverse complement strand
GAAGTAGCAATAATTTCAGGGATATCATAAGGATGCAGTTCTAATAAGCGTTTCTCTAAGGATTTATAGTGAGTAGGTGCTGTTTTTATCATCAAAAGAAGTTCATCATCTTCACAGAACTCATCTTCATAGATGTAATATGATTTGACTTTTGGAATCTGATTTACACAGGCGCAAAGGCCTTGCGTAACAATATCTTTTGCTATCTTCTTCGCAGTTTCTTCATCTGGAACGGTGCAAAATACGATCATATTTATAGTGTGATCTGAGTACCAATACCCTCAGAAGTAAAGAGTTCAAGCAGCATAGAGTGTTCAATGCGCCCATCAATAATATGAGCCTTGTGCACACCACCTTCAATCGCTTCTAAACATGCATCAACTTTTGGTACCATACCTCCATTGATTGTGCCATTGCCTTTGAGTTCTTGAACCTCTTTCTCATTAAGTGTTGATAAGAGATTTTTATCATTATCAAGTACACCCGGGGTGTCTGTTAAGAAGATGATCTTATTAGCCCCTATCGCCTTAGCGACTTGAGAAGCTGCAAGATCAGCATTGATGTTATATCCAGGGTGTCCCATAGACTCGCCCGCTGCTATAGGTGCGATCACAGGAACAAACTTTTCGTTAATAAGGTTATGAATAACATCTGCTTTTACTTCTGTAATCGTTCCAGTAAGTCCCCATTTAGCATGTTCTTTTGGCTCAGCAAGAATAAAATGAGCATCTTTTCCACTCACACCAATAGCCTTAGCACTGTGAGCATTCAATAAAGAGACAATACTACTGTTGATCTCTCCACTTAGAACCATCTCAACAATACGCATAACATCGGGTGTCGTTACACGTTGTCCATCAATAAACTCTGTTTGTATATTAAGATCATCTAGTAGATCAGTGATTTTTTTACCACCACCATGTACAATAACTGGTTTTATACCTACAAGGTACATAAGCAGTACATCTTGAGCGAAACTTTCTATTAGTTTCGGGTCTGTCTGAGCAGAGCCACCGTATTTTATAACGACGATCTCTTTGTTAAACTCTTTTATAAATGGAAGAGCATCCAGAAGAGTTTTTACTTTTTCTATTTTTGCTTTCATTTGGCTTCTTTATACATAATCTATTATTTTTTAATACGAAATTTTAACATAATCAAGAACTGTTTGATGAAGGGATTCATCAAGTTCTAGTTCTAATTCTAAATAAGATAATGGGATATTGAATTCTTGCATCTTTACGGCATCTTTTCGCGTCACTAAGAGGCTTGTTGCCTTTGTCTCTTGCAGAATCTTTTGCAACTCTTGCTTAGTAAAGGCATGATGATCTGGAAAATAAACCTTATCAATCACATTTTCATTTAAATAAGCATCCAAACGTTGAGGCTTAGAAATGGCCGTTACCAGTACCATTTTAGGGCTTGGATCAGAGATACTTACCTGACGTTTAAAGTCAACATTTTCTTCAACTTCCACCGCTTTTTTCCCCGCCCATAAACGTTCTCTAAAAGGGCCAGAGGGTAAACAAAAAGGGTTTTCTTGTTTGGTGTAGATTAGAAGGTCTAACTTTTTAATAAAGTGCTTACTGTAAGCATCATCTAAAAAGATAATGTCTACACCTATCTCTTTTGCTTTGAGTATTCCTTCTATTCTGTCCTCTGCAACGATGACCAGAGCATGAGGAAGAAGTGTGGCATACAACATCGCTTCATCCCCGCTGCACTTTACATCACAAAGTATTTTTTCATCCTTGGAGACGATCTGCATCCCTTTGGATTCACGTCCGTAGCCTCTTAAAATAATGGCAGGCTTGGAATATCTCTTAGCTAAGGCAACAGTCAGCGGCGTTTTACCACTGCCTCCTACAATTAGATTTCCTATACTGATAATAGGAAGTCCGAAGTCCTCAGCCTTAGCCATTTTAAATTTAATCCATACAATAAGGCAATAAAGAAGAGAAAAGGGAATAAGTATTAGTGCTAAGAACCATTCAAAGACACCGGGTGAAAAAAGATATTTTTCACCCCAAAAAAGAAGAGATTTTTTCAAAAGAAACTTTTATACCCAGTGTTTTGTAATATTAATAATCGTATCACATACATAATCCACATCTGCATCACTCATATCAGCATACATAGGGATAGACAGAACCTGCTGGAAGTTGCGTAAAGCCACTGGAAAGTCATT
>JBFFDB010000157.1:0-2208 GCA_041559595.1 Sulfurimonadaceae bacterium | reverse complement strand
TAGGCAGCTTCAAGTTTGTTCATGCCTAATTCCATTTTCTTGTAAATGTTTTCGATAACAACAATGGCATCATCAATGATGATACCGATGGCCAAGGTTAGTCCTATCAGGGTCATTTTATTTAGCTCAAAATTCATATAGTCCATTAGAGCAAAAGTACCATAAATGGAGGCTGGAATAGATAAAGCAGAGACCAAAGTAATCGTCATATTTCGTAAAAATATAAAGACTATAATAACAGCCAAAAAAGCCCCGTATATAAGGTCAAACTGAACATGTTCAAGAGAAGTAATAATAAATCCAGAAGTGTCATTCAAGGTTTGTACATCAAATTCATCACCTGCTAACTTCTTTAAGGAAGGGACAACTGATTTGACCCTTTGAATAATATCAATGGTGTTAGTTCCCGAAATCTTTTGCACCTCAAGCATAACCCCCTCAACACCATTAAATGAGGCGTAACTTTTAGGATCACTTAGAGCGTCTTCTACACGTGCGATATCTTGTAACTTGATATTATTTTTAATCTCGATATTTTTGAGTTCATTTACACTAAGAGCGTCAGCTTTCGTTTTAAGTATGTACTCTTTTGTTTTAGAGATTAGCTTACCACCACCGATCTTTACATTTTCTCGGGCTACAATATTATTAAGTTCAGTAACAGTGATGTTAAACTTATTGAGTAGCTTAGGATCGGGATATATTTTTATCTCTCGATCCTTGTACCCAAGTATATTGATGGCACCAACGCCATTGAGCTTCTCGAGCTTCGGCTTTACTTGTTCATCTGCAAATAGCATAAGTTCTTTAATATTATTGTTTTTAGCAGTTAAAAAGATGTTGATTACGGACGCCCCACCAATATCAAGTTTACTAACAAGGGGCATCTTTGCATCTGTTGGTAGAGTAACGGCAGACACCTTGTCTCGAACATCATTAGTTGCCTCATTGATATCTCTTTCCAATAGGAACTTAACCATAACAACACTGACACCTTCACTGCTTGTTGAAGTAATAGAGTCTATTCCACCGATTCGTGAGATGGCTTCTTCTATCTTATCAGTCACTTGAGACTCTATCGTACTTGATTCAGCTCCTTGATATACGGTTTTAACTGTGACCATTGGAAAGTCAACATTGGGAAAGAGTGCGGAGGGCATCGCTTTAAAACTTAGGAGTCCAAATATCATCAAGGTGATGACATACATAAGTGTTGTTATGGGTCTATTTATTGCTAATTTATACATAAAGATCTACTCTGTATCAGGTATAAGAATATACCCTTCACCAATAAGTCCAACAACAAAATTTTCAGCTAAAACTTCTGCTGTAATTTTTCGGTTATGTGCATTAGCTGAAGGATATATCTTTGATATTTTCCCCACATATCTACCTTCATCACCATCAATGCCATATTTGAATGTTTGTCCTTTTTTAACTTGTTTCCAGTATTTTTGGTCAAAAGACAAGATCAATTTACGTTGACTTAAACTCTGTATTTTAAATACAGTTCTAAGCATCATTCCACTTACTGTATCTCCAACTTCTATATTTTTCTCATAAATAATTCCATCAAAGGGTGCTCGGAGTTTGGTTTTATCTAATAAAGCTTGTTGATATGCGAGGTTTGCTTTTGCCTGTTTTACAGCGACTTGTGCTGTTTCGTAAGCAAGTGCAAAAGCATCAAATTTTGCTTCATCTATAAGATGCTTTACCTTAAGTTGTCTCTCATAGTCTCGCTTACTAAATTTCAATGTGATCTTCGCACTCATTAAAGAAGATTTGGCTATACGTAAAGAAGCTTTCAAATCATCATTGTTGAGTTCTGCTAAAACCGTTCCTTTTTTAACAATGCTTGATATGTTTGTATGTACATCATGTACAATACCACTGGTATCAAAAGCAAGGTTTGCTTGTTGGGAAGCATTAACTACGATAGTTGCATAAACCTCTTCAGCTTGTAAACTCAATAGTAGAGCCATAAGTCCTAATAGTATTTTCATTGTAATAATTCTCCTATTTCTCTTCCTGCATAGTAGTAGTAAATCGCATAAGCGATTTCCAAGTCATTTAATGATGTTTGATAAAGTGCTTCAGCTTTTGTTTGAGTAGTTAAGGCATCAAGGTAAACTACATTATCAACAATACCTGCATTATATTTTTCTTCTATCGTTTTAAAAGCACTTTGCGATGAAGCAAGAGCACTTT
>JBFFDB010000156.1:0-2215 GCA_041559595.1 Sulfurimonadaceae bacterium | reverse complement strand
TCACTTACTAGGACAAGGGAATGATTAGCATTATAAAGAAAAATATCTATTGTTTAATGAAGAAGGATGATACATGCTTCCCGAATTAAAGGGAAGAGCTTAGAGAGTCAGTTACCCGTTATAACGCTCTAGGTATTTAGTATCGAAATTGTTGGAGACAAAGTCTTCATTTTCCATCATCTTCTGGTGGAAAGCTACTGTTGTCTTAATGCCAGTGATTTTAAATTCACTTAATGCACGATGCATCTTGGCAATTGCTTTTTCTCTGTTCTCAGCATTAACAATAAGCTTACCAATCATAGAGTCATAAATCGTTGGAACGATGTATCCAGCATGAGCATGTGTATCTACACGTACATCTTTACCACCTGGCGTCATCCAATCACCAATCTTACCTGGTGATGGTAGGAACTTCACTGGGTCTTCTGCTGTAATTCTGCACTCGATTGAATGACCTTTAAGAACAATACTATCTTGAGAAGGAAGTTGTTCACCCTCTGCAACACGGATCATCATCTCAATGAGATCAACATCTGCAACCATCTCAGAAACTGTATGTTCGACTTGAAGACGGGTGTTCATCTCCATAAAATAGAAATCTAGGTTTGAATCTAATAAAAACTCAAATGTTCCCGCGCCCTCATACTTAATGTACTGCGTAGCACGAACCGCTGCAGCCCAAATACGCTCACGGACTTCTTGAGTCAGCACTACCGCTGGAGACTCCTCGATAAGCTTTTGATGACGTCTTTGCATAGAACAATCACGTTCACCGATGTGAAGAACATTTCCATGCGCATCTGCCATGATTTGCACTTCAATATGACGTGGATCTTTAATGAATTTTTCCATATAGATCGTACCATCACCAAAGGCAGTGATCGCTTCTGACTCAGCTGCTAAAAACGCATTCTCCAAATAAGACTCATCTTCCACAACACGCATACCACGTCCGCCACCGCCTTGAGCAGCTTTTAAGATCACTGGATAGCCAACAACCTTAGCACGCTTCTTAGCATCTTCAATATCATTAATAGCCCCATCAGAACCTGGAACTACAGGGACTTCTGCCTTAATCATGACATCTTTTGCTTTTGATTTGTCAGACATAAGCTGCATTACCTCAACTGTCGGTCCGATAAATTTAATCTTATGATGTGTACAGATCTCTACAAAATGTTGGTTCTCAGAAAGAAAACCATAACCCGGGAAGATAGCATCACAGTGGGTTACTTCAGCTGCTGCAATTACAGCTGGAATATTCAGGTAAGACGCCGAAGATGGTCCATCACCTATACAGATGGCCGCATCAGCTAATTCTAAATAGTGAGCACCCTTATCTGCTTTTGAGTAAATAGCAACCGCTTCTTTACCCATCTCTTTGATAGTACGAATAGCACGGAGAGCGATCTCCCCACGGTTCGCAACTAAGATTCTTTTGATCTCAGCCATAATTACATTTTCTCTACTACGAATAATGGCATATCATATTCAACTGGTCTACCATCTTCAACAAGAATTTTAAGTATTTTACAATCAAACTCAGCTTCTAATTCATTCATGATTTTCATCGCTTCTAGAATTGCTAAAGGCTGACCTTTCTTGACTACATCACCTTCTTTAACAAATACTGGAGAATCTGGAGATGGTGAAGCGTAATACGTTCCTACCATTGGAGACAAGATTTTATCACCTGCAATTTCTTCAGCTACTGCTGGAGCTGCCGCCGCTGGAGCTGCTGCCGCTGCAACTGGAGCTGCTGCCGCTGCAACTGGAGCTGCTACTGCTGTTGCAATTGTTGCTTTTTCTAACTCGATAGAAAAGCCTTCTTTGTTAATTTTCATTGAACTAAGAGTACTTTCGTCGAACTCTTTCATAAGTGATTTTATCTGTTTCATATCCATTGGATTATGTCTCCTAAAGAAAATTTTGTAAAAAATAGTGTGATATAATACCGAAATTAAAATTAAGATTAAGTAATACAATTAAAAAGGGTTTATATATGGGTTTAAAAGCAGATACTTGGATACGTGAAGAGGCTATTAAAAATGGAATGATCTCACCATTTTGTGAAGATCAAGTTGGTCAAGGTGTTGTCTCTTATGGTCTTAGTTCATATGGCTACGATATCCGTGTAAGTAACGAATTTAAAATCTTTACCAACCTTAATTCAACTGTCGTTGATCCTAAACATTTTGATGATGCTAATGTCGTA
>JBFFDB010000155.1:0-2225 GCA_041559595.1 Sulfurimonadaceae bacterium | reverse complement strand
TTTAATGAGTTTTAGACTTTTCTATTGTATTGTTCAGTAGGTTTAAAACTGACTCCTTGAAATTCTATCTTAGACAACTCTTCTTTCAACGCTTCATCAATGATGATCAAGCCTGGGATATTATGAAATCTAAATAGCTTCGAGCCTTTCACCTTAGTAGGATCTATACTAAACTGTGTGATGACTTTTGTCCCAGAAGCAGTCTCCCCAAACTGAGTATTATCAAGGTCGATGCACGCAATGATCTCTTTTACTATGACTAAGTAATACTCAGCAAGCGCTTCATTTGTTTCCTCGTCTATTAGAAGCACTGGATAATAATCAATATTATCAATACCCAAGTCATCAAGTGCTGACTTCATCTTAGGAGAAAATAGAGGAACGCCAGGATTGATAATATCGGTGTAAACGATCTCTTCATCTTCATCGATTTCAGCGAGTATCTTAATCGGCAGCTCATCGAAATTTGGTTTCTTTCCCATTATCGACTCGATAAGATCTATTTCCGCTGGAAGGTCTAAAAAGGGTGCATCTTTATTAGGTGACACCTCATCAAAAATATAATATTGCATTACAATCCTTTAATTTAAAGAAGTTACGTTTAATAAGAATGAAGATTCACACTTAGGGTATAGCTCTAAGTAAGCTGTAGGTTTCGTATAAAGTTACCTGCAATATTTTTACTTCGTGCAAGAAACTGTTGCGCTATTGCTGGTTCATAAATTGTATTAAGCGTTTCAAAAAAGAGCTTTAGCCACTGTTCAAATGCTTTTATACTCAACCTATCTTTAAACTGGACATGAGGCGCAAATGGACTACCATTATATTCAGTCTCCCCTAATGCAATCGCAGCCCAAAAATTTGTTAACAGCTGAATATGTGCTTTCCATGTTTCACTTTTTAGATCATTACCTAAGACCTCTATAAAAATGGGCCCGATTAGATCATCTTTTACAACTTTCGCATAAAACTGAACGACTAACGTATTTAGATTCTCTTTGGTTACTTCATTCGTTAACATATCCCCATAAAACCTTTAAATAGATCTTTTCTTATTCTCAAAGATAACGATACTACTCGTCATCCTCTTCATCTTTAGCCATCTCTGCACGTACTTCATCCATGTCAAGCCCCTTAACATGAGTAATGAGCTTTCCAAAAGCATCTTCAGGTAGTGAACCGCCTTGGTTAAGTAAGATGATACCATCTCTGACAACCATAATTGTTGGAATCGAATGAATACCATACTGTGTCGCTATGGCGTGTTGCTCTTCAGTATTGACCTTAGCAAATGTCACATCAGGGTACTGCTCTGCTACCCTTTCAAAGATTGGAGCAAATGCTCTACACGGACCACACCATTCTGCCCAAAAATCGATAATTACTATTTCCTCATTATCAAGTGTTTCGTTAAAATTTTTAGTTGTTAAATCTAAATATGCCATCTTTTTTCCTTTGTAATAAAATGGAGTATAGCATAGCGATTATTTTCATTCTCTTATATTATATTTTAGATAATTAAGATTTATGTTGTTTTTACTTCTATGCTTCCTTATCTCGTATGACAGATAGAAAGCTTGATATATATCAACACTCTTATGAGGTATGTACATTATAATACGCATAAAAGATACCTCAGAAAATCAAAAAGGATACCTTATGGCACTAGTTTATATTGAACAGGTAGAGCACATGAGTGTTGAACAGATGCAAAAAACTCATGAAGATGAGATCAAGATACTCAATGACATTGATAATCTTGCTATATCAGTTGATAGAAAAGAAGCTACCATGGAAGAACTCGAAAGCAAAATCAATGAATACCTCGTGCATGTCAAAAAGCACTTTGCAAATGAAGAACAACTAATGCAAAAGTATGATTTCCCATCATATGATATGCATAAAACAGCACATGATATGTTTTTAGAAGAACTTGAAAGTGCAGTTAAGCTGTGGAAGCGCTATGAAGACATCACTAAGATCACTAACTTTATTCGTAGAACGCCAGAGTGGATCGTCCTACATGTAAATACAGTAGATGCTCCAACCGCAAATTTCCTTGCAAATAAAATGGATACGTAAAGAGATTAACAAGAAATTAGAATGGGGACTTGAAGAGCTTCTCCTTCAAGTCTAAGAAAAAGTAGAGATTACACCTAGCGGTGAATCTAATTTTTTAAAGAGTTATGCTTTTGCTTTAGCTTCTGCTTCATTTTTAATCTCTT
>JBFFDB010000154.1:0-2295 GCA_041559595.1 Sulfurimonadaceae bacterium | reverse complement strand
TAGAAGAGACAATGAAACAATATGAAATTAAAGGACTGTAATGCAAGGTAAGACTCTTTTTGTAAGTGGTGGAACACGTGGAATTGGAAAGGCAATCGTATATGCCTTTGCAGAAAAAGGTTGTAATGTAGCATTTACATATGCATCAAGTGCAGATACTGCTAATGAGATTATTGCAGATATTGAGAAACAATATAATGTAAAATGTAGAGCCTATAAACTTGATATTATGGAACCAGATACGTATAAAGATGTATTTAAAGAGTTTGATGAAGATTTTTCTACTTTAGATTTCTTTATCTCTAATGCAATCATCTCGGGACGCGCAGTAGTTGGTGGATTTGCCCCATTTATGAGACTTAAACCTAAGGGTCTTACTAATATCTATACAGCAACAGTTTCTGCATTTGTTGTAGGTGCTCAAGAAGCAACAAAACGTATTGAAGCAACTGGAAATGGTGGATCTATCATCTCTATGAGTTCTACAGGTAATCTTGTGTATACACCTAACTATGCAGGACACGGAACAAATAAGGCAGCTGTGGAGACTATGGTTAAGTATGCAGCGGCAGAGCTTGGCGAAAAAGGTATTCGTGTCAATGCAGTGAGTGGCGGTCCAATCGACACTGATGCTCTTAAAGCTTTCCCTAATTATGAAGAAGTCAAGGGTGAGGTTGTAAGACGTTCTCCTCTTTCAAGAATGGGAGAAGCAACTGATTTAACAGGTGCGTGTCTTTTCTTATGTGGAGATGAGTCATCTTGGATGACAGGTCAAACTATCGTTGTTGATGGTGGAACGACTTTTCAATAATATAAAAAGGGTTTAGCCCTTTTTATACTTCATCAAATGTTCTTTCTAAGAGCCTTTCATGAGTTATAATTAATAATAAAGTTTATATATGTCAAAAAACAATCAAATTCTAAATATTCCTAATATTCTTGCCTTTACTCGTATATTAATGGCCCCTATTATGTTCTGGGTCATTATCACGCCTGAGTTCTTTACAGAACAAGGTATACACATCACATGGGTATATTATTTAGCTGCCCTACTCTTTGTACTTGCAAGCACAACGGACTTTTTTGATGGTTATATCGCACGTAACTTAAATCAGATCACCCTTCTTGGAAAGATTTTAGACCCTCTTGCGGATAAGATGCTTACCATTGGAGCTTTCCTTGCCTTAATGGTAATGGGAGATGCAAGTGCATGGGCAATTTATATCATCATTGTTAGAGAACTTTTTATCACTGGACTTAGAACGGTCGCAGTTGCTGAAGGTATAGATGTAAGTGCTTCATGGGCTGGAAAGGTCAAAACTGTTGTGCAGATGATTTCTATTGGTTTTTTGATTATGCATTGGCCATTTGCTACCCTACTTCTTTGGTTTGCTGTAGTTCTGACAATTTATTCTGGTGGTGAATATATTATCGGTTTTGCTAAAGCCCTAAAGGAAAAATAATGGGCTGGTTTGTTTCCCTTCTTGTTTTATCTTTTTTAATTTTCTTTCATGAACTTGGTCACTTCTTAGCTGCTCGCTTAATGGGTGTGTATGTCAAAGTATTTAGTATAGGTTTTGGAAAAAAGATTTACGCTTTTAATTGGAAAGGAACCCAATGGCGTATCTCTATGATACCTCTTGGCGGTTATGTACAGATGAAGGGTCAAGAAGATTTAGATCCAACTGCACTTAGTCAAGACGATGACTCTTATAATGTTAAAAAACCCTGGCAACGCATCTTTATTCTTCTTGCAGGACCGCTTGCCAACTTCTTGCTAGCCTTTGTACTGTATTGGTTTATTGCACTTGGTGGGCCACAGGTACTTTCACCTGTCGTTGGCGAAGTACTGCAAGACTCTCCTGCACAAAAGGCAGGAATTCAAACGAATGATATTATCTCCGAAATCAATGGTGTCCGTGTGGATACATGGAATGATATGGCAAAACATATTTCTGAATCGACAGGTACTATCAGTTTTGTTATTGAACGAAATGGATTTATACAAAACCTTTCAATAACACCACAAATGCGTGAGGCAAAGAATGATTTCAATGAGACGATTCAGCGCAGGATGATAGGTATAGGTGCTGCTGGTGTGTCTAAAACACTTGAAGTTGAGAACTCTCTAGAATATGCCTGGGAAAAAACATATTGGGCATCTACGCTTATCTTTGGAGGTTTACAACGTCTTATAGTAGGTGATGTACCGGCTAAAGAGTTAGGCGGTGTCATCAGTATCGTCAAAGTTACGGCAGATGCAAGTGATCAAGGTTGGATGGCTGTACTTTTCTT
>JBFFDB010000153.1:0-2350 GCA_041559595.1 Sulfurimonadaceae bacterium | reverse complement strand
GGTGCAAGTATCCTTGGTGTACTAAGTGGTACAGATGGAAACCCTATTTCTGTAGGTCAGAACACACTTCTTGGTGCCAACTCTACTTGTGGTATCCCACTAGGTGATGCATGTATCATTGATGCTGGTCTTGCTATCTTAGAAGGTACAAAGTTAAGTATTGATGCTGAGCAACTTGCTAAAATAAATGAGGCTAACCCAGAAGCTGCACTTTCAGGAAACCTGTTTAAAGGTAAAGAACTTGCAGGGCTTAATGGTCTTCATTTCCGTCAAAACTCTATGACTGGTGAAATGACAGTAAGTCGTAGCACACGTGAGATCAAACTAAACGCTGATCTTCACTAGTAACAAAAGAAAGGTCTTTAAGCCTTTCTTCTAACTTCTCTTTCTCAAAACACTTTTAGATATTCTGCTGTAAAATATAAAACTAAAGGATATTGCATGTTAAACTTTTCTGCCAATGTATCGTCTCTGATCTCACATCAAAACTATGCTAATAATAATGCTCATAACATTGCTAATGTAAACACTGAAAACTTTATCCCAACTAAAACTACATTACACGAAACAGCAGGCGGTGTAACAATAAACTCTCAAGCAGCTAGTGATAATGGTTCAAGCTTAAGTCAAACAGATCTTTCAAGAGAACTTACAGATCAAGTTGTCGTTCAAAATGGACATGAAGTCCAAGGAACAGCCATCCGTACTAAAGACGAGATGATGGGAACCCTATTAGATCTATTTGCTTAATTGTTCTTCTTGGGTAATGATGTTCATACTGATCAATTGTGACATAAGTCCTTTTGCATCATCATAATCTTTAAATTCTTTTCCAATATCTAATGAAGAGATGACTGTTCTACCAATAATCTTTCTACCCTCACCTTTGTTATCTATCGTCTTTACACCCCAAGCATTATGCAAAACAGCTATTTTATCTTTGTATTGGCCCAGATATAAAAGGATATGCCCCTGTTTGTACAGTAATGTCTCAAAAGGGATGGCTTCTTCGATAATCTTAGCCTTTTTCTCTTCTATGCTCAGACCCTCAAGCGAGATCACTTTTCCTACCTTTGCTTGTTGTGATGAATTACGTGGTAACCATATACCAAAAGGAGCATATAGATCTCTTAGCGTTGACGAGCAATCTCTTTCTTCGTTCAAACCGCCCCAACCGTACTTACTTTGTAACATCAGGTCAGTAATATGTATCAAATTCTGCGTATTCAATTTCATCTGTCCTTCTCTTGCTACAACAAAAGGGATGTTGACCTTAGTGTACACAGGTGAATGCTGCTTGCCTCCCGTTATAGCTAAAGCCACATAATGTGTTTTTTCAATACTAATTAGCGGCAATCGCATACCTACTCTACTTTTAAATACAAAGTTTTGATCTTCATCTTTTATTGTAAAACCATCTTCACTTACTTCGATATGTCTAGCATTTTCATACAGTTGTGCGATATCATCTTCAATATAGGCTATATCTTTAAACGGTACCCAGCCTGTTGCATAAGAAGTGAAAACATAAGCCCACTGACCATCTCGTGTTAAATGAGATACATATAAGGGTTCATTAGCATTTACACCAGAGTTTTGTAGATAATCAAAAGGATATCCCTGCCCTGCTATTTTAGGGTTTTTAAATATGGGCTTATGAGTTGGAAAACTTCTTAAGTCAAGATAGTCAAGGGATATCGCTTTTTTATTTAATGAACCATATGCTTTATAGTTTCCTTTCTCATTCATAGATATAAACCATTCTTGTGCTAATGGAAGAAGGTTTTCCCCAAAGCTGTTTTCATAGGTATAGCTGCGATGTGGCCACAATATACTGTCACATTCAAAAGGAGGTTTTGTATAATGCCAAGGAGAAAAATATTTTTCATCATAATTTTCTTGAACATCAAGTAGCTCAGTATGAGTTTTTATATTATCTTCATAGGCCTGGGTGTATTGAGGAAAGTTTTTTAAGTCTTCAAATTCTATATTTTCAAAAGAGAGTTTTTGAGAACAGCCTCCTAGTCCTAAAACTAAAAGTGCTGATAAAACAAAATTATTCATGTATTGTTCCCGTAAATTAGTCTACAGAACCAAACCTACCCACAACACGACCTACTACAGTGAGTTCTTGAGGGTCTAAGGTTTGCTTTGTGTATTCTTTGTTGTCAGATATAACATCGATTTTACCGTCAATACGCTTTTGTAATCTTTTAATGAACAGACCATGTTCAGTATTTATGGTAAAAATGCCTCCTCGTCCTATATCTACCTTGCTGCGGTTGAGAAAAATGATATCACCATAGGCAAAAGTAGGTTCCATTGAATCTCCAGACACATTAAGTGCTTC
>JBFFDB010000152.1:0-2399 GCA_041559595.1 Sulfurimonadaceae bacterium | reverse complement strand
GATACGCCATCTCACCTGCAATACTGCCTATGTTAATGATGTGACCCATAGCTCTTTTTTTCATATTAGGGACAATTGCCCTGCTGACATACAAAAGACCTTTAAGATTGGCATCAATCATTTCTTCCCATTGGTCAATGTCGCCCTCATAAAAAGCATCTAGACCCAGAGCCAAACCTGCATTATTGATAAGAATATCCACATTTAAGTCACCAAGCTTTTCTTTAACACTATCCCTGTCCCTAACATCCACACAGATGCACTCTATACTTATTTCATGATTGCTAAGTTCATTAGTTAAGTTTCTAAGCTTTTGCTCATCACGTCCCACTACAATCAAATTTACACCATAAGTAGCTAAAAACTTGGCACAGGCTAATCCTATCCCCGAAGTAGCACCTGTAATCAAGGCTATTTTACTTTTGAGTCTATTTATCATTGCTTCTCTCCTTTATCGCATATCAAAACGTTTTATCTATTCGTTTCTTAATACGTTAAGTACATCAACCTGTGCTGCTTTTTTCGCAGGATACCATGCAGAAAGGACAACAATAATAAAGGCACCAACAATAATTGATATAAAATCAATAATGGAAAGCTTTAGAGGCAGCTTTGAAGTTCCATATACATCTGCTGGCAAGGAGATAAGGTCAAAGCTAGAGAGTACCCACAAACCGCTAAGCCCTAGAATTGTTCCTGCAATAATTCCACTGATTCCAATTATAACACCAAGGTATAAAAATATTTTCTTTACCTCTGCTTCTGAGGCTCCTAGTGAAATAAACAGTGCTATTTCTGAACGACGATTCATCACCGTCATCAATAATGATGAGATGATATTTACCGCTGCAATGAGGATGATTAGCATCAATACAATAAAGAGTGCATGTTTTTCTAACTCCAGAGCTGAGAAAAAGCTTACATTGTCTTCCCACCATCCCTTAATACGGACAGAACCTGGTAGAATTTCTTTAATCTTAACAATATCCTTATGCGGATTTTTTGAAAAGATATGGATACCATCATACTGAGTCTTTGGAATATGCATGATTGTTTGTACTGCAGCCAATGACGTATAGTGATATGCCTTATCATACGCAGAAAGTCCAGAGTCAAAAGAACCATTGATCTTAAAACGCTTAAGCTTTGGTGT
Organism: Sulfurimonadaceae bacterium; assembly: GCA_041559595.1. Taxonomy (GTDB): domain Bacteria; phylum Campylobacterota; class Campylobacteria; order Campylobacterales; family Sulfurimonadaceae. Next base: position 1,246 of record JBFFDB010000152.1, on the reverse strand, counting down.
AAGTGTTAAACCACCTGGTTCGGCTTGTGTAAATATGTACATCAATCGTTCATTATCATTCAAGTACATCTCATCAAAAAGTGTCTTACCCACAATAACGTCAAACTTTTTAAAGCTTTTGCCCTCTACACTCTGCTTAAGAACGCTATTTGCCTTAGCTTCTTCTTCTAAGTCCACTCCAAAAAGGTAGCCACCTTCCATTTTTGAACCGCGACGAACGATAACAGGTGAAGCGACATAAGGGCTAAAAGCCAATTCAGGAAACTTTTGTTTTAAATTGACATATAGATCTTTATCAACTGAGCCATAAAACCGTGGGACTATAGTCAGGGGATAATTCATAATCGTAAGTTTTTTTCTAAATTCTGCATCAAAGCCATTCATCAATGACATGGCAATAATCAAGACCATTACACCCAATAAAATACCAAGAAATGCTAATAAAGCGGAAAGAAAAATGAAGGGTTGATCTTGGTCAAAGCGAAGATATCGCTTAACCATATATTTTACGAGGGTTCTGTTCACGCCGTGCCTTGAGCCAATGCACCTTTTTTAGGACCGCTCTTGCCACAACAACTTTTATACTTCTTTCCTGAGCCACACGGACACGGTTCATTTCTAGCAACTTTCTTTTCAATTACATTGTCATCATTTAGATTTAGATGTCTGCTCATCTCATCTTGACGTTTTTGAATTTCACGCTGCTCTACTAAGGCTTCTGCCTCTTCTTCAGCTGCTGTAAAACGAATGATTTGAAGCATTTTAATTGTTTCAAATTTAATCGAGTCTCTTAACTCAGAGAACAGGTTATATGACTCTTTTTTAAACTCAACCAGTGGATCTTTTTGATTATACGCACGAAGACGGATACCTGTTTTCATTGTATCCATTTGATACAAGTGATCACGCCAAGTCTGGTCTAAAGTCTTTAAGAAGATCTCTCTTTGTATAGCTTTACGCATGTCATCATCAAGAACGCTCATCTTTTGATCATAATCAGCTTTTACTAAAGAGGTAACTTCTTCTACTAGTACTTCATACTCTTTTTCACTTAGACTTGTAACATCTAGATTTTGATTGATTTCTTCTTTGATAAGTAGAGCAAGCTTTTCAAGGTTAAAGTCTTCTTCACTCTGTCCAGGGAAGATATCACAGTTCATCAAGGTACTAAGAATGTATTCACTACGAATTTCGTCTACTTTCGCATCTATGTCGTACTCAGGGTTTAAAACATCATTTCTAAACT
>JBFFDB010000151.1:0-2453 GCA_041559595.1 Sulfurimonadaceae bacterium | reverse complement strand
ATGGCTTGACTATGGGATGTTCACGCCAATACAAGTTGCAGCTACGGTTGCGCTTAATGGCGATCAGACCTGTGTACAAGAGATCACAGATAAATATGATCATAGACAAGAAGTGTTAATTGAGGCCTTTACCAAAGTTGGTTGGCCAATGCGTAAAAACCAAGCGTCTATGTTTGTTTGGGCAAAAATACCAGACTGTGCAGCTCACTTAGGTTCTTTGGAGTTCTCAAAACGCCTCCTTGTTGAAGCAGGTGTGGCAGTTGCTCCTGGTATTGGTTTTGGTCCTGATGGTGAAGGTTATGTTCGTATTGCCTTGATTGAAAATGATAACCGTATCCGTCAAGCAGCAAGAAATATCAAAGAATTTTTAAAGCAGTTTAATTGTGAGATACCAAAGGAAGATAATGCTTAAAGTTGGCGTTATTGGAGTTGGTACAGTTGGAACATCTGTTGTCAATATACTTAAAAACAATGCAGATATCATTACAGCACGTGCAGGCCAAGAGATTAGTGTTGTAAGTGGTGTAGTCAATAACCTAGATAAAGACCGCGGTGTAGATATTAAGCTTTCAAAAGATCCGATGGATATTATTAATGATCCTGAGATTGATGTTGTCGTTGAACTTATGGGTGGTGTTGAAGGTCCTTTTGAGGTTGTAAAAGCGGCTCTTTTAAATGGTAAAGCTGTTGTGACTGCAAATAAGGCACTTCTTGCTTATCACCGTTATGAGTTGAAGGATTTAGCAGGTGATCTAGCATTTGAATATGAAGCAGCAGTTGCAGGCGGTATTCCTATTATTAATGCGCTAAGAGATGGTTTGAGTGCTAATCATATAGAGTCAATTCAAGGTATCATGAACGGTACGTGTAACTACATGTTGACGAAAATGATGAATGAGGGTGTTGATTATCAACCAATTCTTGACGAAGCACAGGCTTTAGGTTATGCGGAAGCTGATCCAACCTTTGATGTTGGCGGATTTGACGCGGCACATAAGCTTCTTATTCTTGCTTCTATTGCTTATGGAATAGATACTAAACCAGAAGATATTTTGATTGAGGGAATTGACAATGTTACCCAAGAAGATATCTCGTTTGCAAAAGAGTTTGGTTATGTTATCAAACTTCTTACTATTGCTAAAAAAACAGGAAATGAAGTAGAACTTCGCACCCATGCAGCCCTTGTCAAGTCTGAGAAGATGATTGCAAAGGTTGATGGCGTAATGAACGCAGTTTCTGTTGTTGGTGACATGGTCGGTGAAACTCTCTTTTATGGACCAGGAGCTGGTGGAGATGCAACTGCGTCAGCTGTTGTAGCTAATATTATTGATATTGCTAGACGTGGAAAGGGCTCTCCGATGCTAGGATATAAAACAGCATTGGAACAAGGTCTTAGTCTTAAGAAAAAAGATGAGATCGTATCAAAGTATTACTTACGTATGAGTGTTGAAGATAAACCAGGTGTTCTATCATCTGTAACGAAGATGTTTGCAGACCATAATATTTCTATTGAAACACTACTTCAGCGTCCATGTGAAGAGGGAAAAGCTAACCTTCTGTTTGCTACGCATGAAGCTGTGGAGAAAAATATTCAAGGTATCATAAAAGAGCTAGATGCTGCTTCTTTTGTTATATCAACCCCTTCAATGATTCGTATCGAAGCCTAAGGCTTCTTTACTCTTCTATCTTATACTTACTTTGATCAGTTAAAAGCCTTATTCGTTTACTCTATCTTTAAAGAGAAAAAAGATAATATTGCACCATTAATTTATTAGAGTAGTTCGTATACTCGTAAGGTGTCTTTGTGGAAGTTATTGATAGTGTTTGTGCCTACTGTGGTGTTGGGTGTGATATTGCTGCTCATGTAGATGTAAAAGAAAACAAAATTAAAAAGATCTTTGCACACCCAGATGGAGCTACCTCTGAAGGTCAGCTTTGTGTCAAGGGGAAATATGGATTTGACTTCGTTGATTCTAAAGAAAGAATCAGAGTACCTAGAATCCGTAAAAGTTTCTTAGACAAAAACCCTCATATTAAAGAAGAAATAGCTGATACCTTAACAGACCTAGACGATACATGGTATGAAACTGATGTAGAAGCAGCAACTACTGCAGGTGCTATGAAACTAAAAGACATCCAAACAAAATATGGTAAAAAATCTGTATGTTCACTTGGTGGAGCGAGAAGTTCTTGTGAGTCTGCATACTACTTCCAAAAATTCACGCGTTTTACACTAGACTCTCCACATGTTGATAACTGTGCAAGAGTTTGTCACTCACCATCACTTAAGGGTATGAGACTTACTATTGGTGAAGGTGCAGCCTCAAATCCTTTTGATGATATCTATAAGACAGAGTTCATGATAGTTATGGGTTCAAACACGACTGAAGCACACCCGATTGTTGGTAACCGTATGATCAAAGAGGAGCAAAATGGTACGCCAATAGCGTGTT
>JBFFDB010000150.1:0-2479 GCA_041559595.1 Sulfurimonadaceae bacterium | reverse complement strand
GATACATGGATGAGTGATGAGTTTGAAGCAGTATTTGAAGAAAACAAGTACATCATCGCAGGTTTCAAAAACTTTGCAGCAAACTACAGAGACAATGAACTAGAATTTGACAAGTATGATTTCTATGTTACATATTCTTTATGTCACTTCTATTTCTCATACGGTGTATTCAACCATGGTAGTGCACAAGCGGGTGCCTTCGCTCCATGTTCAATGTACATGTATGTTGAAAAAGGTTCAAACGTTCTTAAAATCGGTATGCCATACCTTGAAAACTGGATTGCAGCTGCTAACATCACTGATGAGAAGCAAATCGCATCTATTCGTAAGCTAGACAAAGAAATCATCTCTATTATGGAAGGCCTTGGAGCTAAACTTAAATGAGACACTTTTTAAGTTCATTAGTAGTTTTCTTTTCACTTCTAATAGTTGGTTCAACTGCAGTATCTGCAGATGAAGCACCCAAAGAGGTACATGCTTATTTAATTGGTAAGGCGATGACATCTGCAGAGGTAAGCACAAAGCTTACAGATGCAGGTTTTGAAGTTCTTGGGACTTACCTTGTAAACAAGAAAAATAAGCTTGAAACAGTTATTTATACAAATGATGCTTTAAAAGCTATGGCTAACAAACCTGAACGCGGGTTTGCTGGTATAGGTCGTATTCTTGTAGATGGTAAAAATAATCAGATCTCTGTTTCTAACCCTGTTTATTTTGGTAGAGCATTTATGCAAGAGGACATTGATTATTCTGTATTTAAAAAGATTGAAGAGACGCTTATGAATACTTTTGAAGGTTTAACGCCTTCATCTGATAAATGGGTATATGAAGATCTTGCTGATTATCAGTTTATGACAATGATGCCTTATTATAAAGATAGCTCTGTTGTTGGCGAAGGTAGTACATCAAAGCTTCTTGAGCAGGCTGAGTCTTACAAGAAGGGTAAGTTTCATCTCTTTACTCTAAAGCTTGCTGAGGGTAAATATCTTGTTGGATATGAGCTAAGTAAGCGTACAGCTAAGTTTGTTGAGAAGATTGGCGTAGATAAGGCGGGTTTACTTCCTTATACTATTTTGATCGAAAATGACGAAGCACGTATCTTAGCAGCTAAGTTTTATCTAGCGGTTTCATATCCTCAACTGACTATGACAGAGTTTATGACAATTGCTACGGTTCCTGGTGCAATCGAGCAAGACCTCTCTAAACCTTTTAAATAATTTAACTGCCTACGGCAGTTAAATACAATCCTCTCTTTTATTACACATACATTTTAAATTTAAACTTTCTTTTTTACTTGACTTGATATAGTTATATATATCTATATAGTTATAGGAAATTTAATGGAAGATATTTACAAAGACCCTGTATCTGATGAGTGGTTTTACCCTGAGGATTCGTATATATTAAGCGAAACAGATGAGAAGGGAGTCATTCTATATGCAAATGATACCTTTTGCGAATTAGCAGGGTATAAACTAGAAGAACTCATTGGTCAAGCTCACAATATAGTAAGACATCCTGATATGCCTCGTATTGCCTTTAAAGGTCTTTGGGACGATGTTCAGTCAAAAGGGTTCTGGACAGGTTTTGTAAAGAATATGCGTAAGGACAGGGGCTATTATTGGGTGTATGCAACTGTACTAAGGAAAAAAGCTAAAGACGGATCAAATACTTATCTGTCTGTTAGGGTCAAACCAAGTCGAAGCAACGTGGCTAAATTTTCTGAATTATATGCAAGTATTAAAGAATCTGAATAGAAAGAGTTGAGGATTGGGTGTTATAAGCCTGAAGGCTTATAAGCAGTTATCTCTTAAGAGGATTTCCATTTGGCATGATGATACCACCGAAGCTTTGGATAATCTCAGTGATCTCAGTATCTAATTTATCGATAATGTCTAGTTTCTTTGGATCTGTTAAGCCTAAAGCACCACTCCAAGCACGTAAAGTCGGCATACCTACAACAAGTTTATTTTCACCCTTACGTACATAGACATACATCGAACATGGGGCAAAAACACCAGCCATAGGTGCTCCGTCTACATGATCAAACACATTATATGAAAATTCAATATGACATAAATCAAAAGCCCAGTATGAAACATAATCAGGCATGACATCAGCCTCCGAGTTTAAACTGTACTTGACATTATAAAAACCAGCGATGATATAGCCTTTTGTCTCAAAAGCAGTTTCAAACTCTTCTTGAAACTCATCCAAGAAGTCATCTATATCTTCTGGCTCTTCAAATGGGATCTCAAAGTTCATCATCGTGTCTTCTGCGCGACCTGCAACAGGAACATAAGAGACTTTACCTCCTAAGTTCTCAACAATAGCCTCATCCAGAGGTTTGAACATTTCGATGAATGGTTCTCTAACCTTTGGGTCTGATATTTCTAAAGTATCTAGCATAGCCTCTGGCGTTAGGTGTGCAACGATTGTTTTCATATCTTTTTGCGTTCTGTACGTTAAAAGGTTAAAT
>JBFFDB010000149.1:0-2492 GCA_041559595.1 Sulfurimonadaceae bacterium | reverse complement strand
GTAACTTGTAATACTCTTCAAGTTCTTCTTGAGTGGGTTCTTCCATTTGTGACATTGCTATGGCATCAAAAAGTTTTTGTTTACGTAGCTTCTCTTTTGTCTTTTCCTTTGTTTGAGACTCACTCAAGTGACGAGATGAACTCATAGTCTCATAAAGCTGAGAAAGACTCATATTGTTCTGTTCTGCCATCTTTTTGAGGTCTTCGAGTACTTCAGCATTTGTGACCGTAACATTTCTATTTTTTGCTTCGATCTTTTCTAATTTGGTACGAATTAATATATCAACAGTTTTTTTAACATTTTGTTGACTTAGTTCTTGTTCTTGTTTGATCTCATATAGGGTAATGGGTTCTCCATCTACAGTGAGTGCAATTCCACCAACAATATCGCTAAATAGAAGGGGTGAAAATAAGAGGGTTAAAAATAGGTTTTTCATAAAATTCCATAATAATAAGGTACAAAACTTTACCATCTTTTAACCAAGTGTTAACTAAAATGCCATTACATAAATTCAGGAATATATAATGATTGTAACACGCTTCGCGCCAAGTCCTACAGGCTATCTTCATATCGGTGGGCTAAGAACAGCTCTGTTTAGTTACTTGTGGGCTAAAAAGAATAATGGAAAATTTGTACTTCGTATTGAAGATACGGATATGAGCCGTAATAATGAAGAAGCAGCCAAAGCAATTGTTGATGCATTTGAATGGGTAGGTTTAAAGCATGATGGTGAGATCACCTACCAATCAAAGCGTATGGATATTTATAAAAAATATATAGACCAGCTTTTAGAAGAAGGCAAAGCCTATAAGTGTTATATGTCAAGAGAAGAACTTGATGCTCTTCGTGAAGCACAAACTGAGCGTAAAGAACGTCCGCGTTATGACAATTCATATAGAAATTTTACAGGTACACCTCCTGCTGGAGTTGACCCAGTTATTCGTATTAAAGCTCCTGAAACAGGTGCTATCATAATCAATGACGGTATCAAGGGTAACGTGACTTTTCAAGCAGAAGATATCTTAGATGATTTTGTTATTGCACGTTCAGATATGACACCAACATATAATTTTGTTGTGGCAGTTGATGACGCATTAATGGGAATCAACGAGGTTGTTCGTGGAGATGATCACCTCTCAAACACACCTAAACAGATGGTCGTTTACGAGGCACTAGGATTTGATCTTCCAAAGTTTTATCATGTACCGATGATCCATAACTCAAATGGGAAAAAGCTTTCAAAACGTGATGGTGCGACAGATGTGATGATGTATAAAGAGATGGGATATACACCTGAAGCTCTAATGAACTTTTTAGTACGTCTTGGCTGGTCACATGGTGATCAAGAGATATTCTCAATGGATGAGATGTTAGAACTCTTTGATCCAAAAGACATTAATAAGTCAGCTTCTATCTATAACCCTGAGAAACTTGACTGGTTAAATGCGCATTATCTAAAAAATATGAATAATGCACAGTTGGCTGAAGCCTTAGAACCTTATGATATTGTATTAACAAGTCACGATAAAAAAGAGATACTTTTAGACGCCGTTAAAGAGCGTGCAAAAACGCTTAAAGAGATGGCTGGTCTTATCAAAGAAGTGTTAGCTGTGCCGAGTGAGTATGATGAAAAAGGAATGAAGAAAGCTTTTAAGGGAAATGCTGATGAAGTCTTAAAAGTATTTTCTGAAAAGCTGAACCTTAGTGAAGAGTTACACTTGCCAATTGACTATCATAAAGTCATGGAAGAGACTGTGACAGAGATGGAGGTTGGATTTGGAAAAATTGGACAGCCTTTACGTATCGCACTTTTAGGAAAGTTGTCAGGTCCAGGACTTGATGAAGTGATGGCTATCATCGGTAAAGATGAAACACTCAACCGTATTGAAGCTGTTTTAGAAGTAGTTGCATCGGCTGAATAAGCTAGGCTTTTTAAGCCTTAGTATAAATCTTTGAGTTCGTTTGTAAATTAATATCTATTTAATTCGTTAGTTGTTACTCTATATCAAGATAATTAATAGTTATAGTGGTAAAGGTACTATATGAGTGATTTATTTAAGTTTGCTCAAGAGAGTGAACAAACAAAAGAAACTCCAAAAGAGAGCTGGAAAATACTTGTTGTAGATGATGAAAAATCTATACATGATGTTACACGCAGTGCCCTTAAAGACGTAACAATAGAAGGTCGTAGCCTAGAGATGATCTTCGCCCTAAGTGGGGACGAAGCAAAACAGAGATTAGCTGAACATGATGATGTTGCTATGGCCTTGGTAGATGTTATTATGGAAACTAAAACGGCGGGACTAGAGCTTGTCGACTACATTAGAAATAAACTCAAAAATAATTTAATTCGTCTTATTATTCGTACCGGACAGCCAGATGAAGTACCTGAACGTGATATCATTGATCATTACGATATAAATGATTATAAAGAAAAAACAGAACTGACTGTGGACAAACTTTACACAGTTATACGTTCATCTATCAAACAG
>JBFFDB010000148.1:0-2525 GCA_041559595.1 Sulfurimonadaceae bacterium | reverse complement strand
TATAGTAGATTATATATCTAGTTTAATGCCTACAGGGCAGTGGTCGGAACCTGTAATATCTTGCATGATGAAGGCATCTTCCAAGCACTCTACAAGGTCATCAGAGATGAAAAAGTAGTCAATTCTCCAGCCAACATTCTTTGCACGTGCACCAGAACGATAAGACCACCACGAGTATTCTTCTTCTATATCACCATTTACGTATCTAAAAGTATCTACGTAGCCATTATCAACTAACTTGTCCATCCACTCTCTCTCAATTGGCAAGAAACCTGAGGTCTTAGAATTGGCTTTTGGATTTTTAAGGTCTATCTCTTTGTGTGCTGTATTGACATCTCCACAGATTACGACAGATTTGCCATTTTCTCTAAGGCCATTACAGTACGCCAAAAAGTCATCATAGAACTTCATCTTAACAGCTAGGCGTTCATCATCTTTTTGACCATTGGGGAAGTAAACATTAAACAGTACGAAATCACCAAAATCTTGTTCTAAGATACGACCTTCACGCCCTAGATCGATGTCATGTCGAACCTCAGTGTATTCAGGTGTCATAGCTGACCAAGTACAGGTCCCAGAGTAACCCTTTTTATCAGCAGAATTAACAGCTCTATGTGAGTATTCTAAGTCAAAAAGGTCTTGGGGTATTTGCTCCTCAAGTGCTTTTATCTCTTGAACACACATAATGTCTGGTTGTCTTTCATCTATCCATTTTAAGGCTTCTTTATTGGCTACTGCGCGAATTCCGTTTACATTCCATGAGATGATTTCTATTGACAAAGTCTGATCCTGATTTTTGTTAAAATTGTAACGAAGTAGATGTATTAATAGGCTTAACATATAAATGCTAGTGACATTGCATATGTTATATTTATTTTAATTATTTTAACAAGCTAAAATAAGTTAGAATAAGCACAATATAAACTCTAAGGATAATTATGAACGAAGAGCTTACTCGGGTAAATGAAATACGAATCAAACATGGGGTTAAAAAGAGTAGAATGCCTGCAAAATTAGATTACATTCAAAGTGCCACAGGTCTCGTTCTTGCTCTTTTTATGTGGGGACATATGATGTTTGTTTCAAGTATTTTACTTGGTGAAGAAGCAATGTATACCGTTACTAAGATGTTCGAGGGTGAATATTTATTTGGTGAGTCATATCCTCAAATCGTTTCTATTACTGCGGCTATATTATTTATAATTTTTATTGCTCACGCTGCAGTGGCAATCCGTAAGTTTCCTGGAAGTTTTAAAGAGTATCGTCTTTATCGTGCACACATGAAGCGCATGAAACACGGTGACACTAATCTTTGGTTTTATCAAGTCTTTACTGGTTTTGTAATGTTTTTCTTGGGTTCAGTACATCTGTATATCATCATGACACATCCAGCTGAAATAGGTCCGTATGCATCGAGTGACAGGGTGGTGAGCGACTGGATGGCACCGCTGTATTTACTTCTTCTTTTAGCCGTTGAATTTCATGGGTCTATAGGACTGTATAGATTATCGATTAAATGGGGTTGGTTTGAAGGTGATGATCCTAAAAAAAGCAGAAAAAAGCTTAAAATGTACAAATGGTTTATAACTATTTTCTTTTTAACACTTGGCCTTCTTTCTCTTGCCGCGTATATAAAAATCGGATTGGCACATCAAGATAAGGCAGGTGAACGGTATGTCCCAGCCTCAGTGATTGAAAAAGGAGTGCACTTATGAAAATAACCTATACAGATGTATTGGTCATTGGCGGTGGACTCGCAGGTCTAAGAGCGGCCACTGGTGCGAAACAAAGAGGACATGATTGTATTTTACTAAGTCTTGTTCCGCCTAAGCGTTCGCACTCAGCAGCAGCACAAGGTGGTATGCAAGCAAGCCTTGGAAATGCCATCAAGGGTGAGGGTGATAATGAAGATGTACACTTTGAAGATACAGTAAAAGGAAGTGATTGGGGAGCTGACCAAAAAGTTGTTCGCATGTTTACAAATACGGCGCCAAAAGCTATTCGCCAACTTACGACTTGGGGTGTTCCGTGGACACGTGTTCGTAAGGGTGATCATGAGGTTATCATCAATGCTGAAAAAGTAACTATTACAGAAAAAGATGAGGCGCATGGACTCATTACCGCACGTGATTTTGGTGGAACTAAAAAATGGCGAACGTGTTACACCTCTGATGGTACAGGGCATTCGATGCTTTTTGCTATGGATAACAAAGCACATGAAGATGGAATAGAAGTACGCGAGCGTATGGAAGCAATGTCACTGATCCATGAAGATGGTCGTTGTTATGGTGCCATTGCGCGAAACCTGATGACAGGTGAATTAGTCGCCTATGTCGCTAAATCTACCATTATCGCTACCGGTGGTTATGGGCGAATCTACAAGGTCTCAACAAATGCAGTTATCTGTCAAGGAATGGGTCAAGCAATAGCACTTGAAACAGGCGTGGCAACACTTGGCAATATGGAAGCGATACAGTTTCATCCAACAGCTATTGTACCTGTTGGTATTTTGACGACAGAAGGGT
>JBFFDB010000147.1:0-2548 GCA_041559595.1 Sulfurimonadaceae bacterium | reverse complement strand
TTAGTAAGCGGATCTGTAATAGCTGTCTTCTTTCTCTCATCTGAGACACGCTTACGAATAAGGTGTGCCTGAACCCTTGCAACAAGTTCATGTCCGTTAAATGGCTTGGCAATATAATCTATAGCTCCATTTTCAAAACTACTCTGAAGTGTCTGTATATCATTATTGGCAGTCACCATAATAATAGGAATATCTCCATAGTTCATATCGTCCGCGATCAGCTTACAGGCTTGCGTACCACTCATATCTGGTAATATATAAGAGAGGAGTATCAAATCAGGTCTCTCATGATTTAAAATCTCTAATGCAGTGGCGAAATCAGTTGTTGTAAAGATATGTTCAAAAGTTTCTTTTTTCAAGATAGCTTTGATAAGAGAGCTGCTATTGGAAGAATTGTCTATAATAAGGATCTTCATTGAATGTATATCAATACTATTGTCCATATTAGTCCTAAATATAAATTATTATATTCTAACACTATTTGGTAAATAGAAGAAGGGGAAGATTAAACTTCTAGCTCATTCGCTAGAAGTAGTGTTGAAAAGAGTCTGTATTAGTCCATATTTGGACGAGGTGTTCTTTCAGTTCTTGCTGGAAGTTGTGGATAAGATACGTCTGGTTTATCGCCTTTTAATGCGTTAAAAAAAGCTTCTATAGATGCTGCTTCTTTATCATTGATCTCTACGCCCAACTGAATACGCCCCATCTCAACGATTGCTTCCTTAAGTGTCCAAATCGCACCGTTATGAAAATATGGCTCTGTTTCTGTGATATTTCTCAGAGTTGGCACTTTTACCAAACCATTTTTATCACCTTTGAAATCACCGACATCTTTATATTTGTATTCACCTGTGATTGCAAATGCCTGCATAGAACCGCCAAGAGCTATACCAGTATGACAGGTGGTACAACCTTTATCAATGAAAGTCTTCAGCCCCTCTTTTTCTTCTTCACTCATCGCTTTTTCATTACCATTTAAATACGCATCAAATGGAGATGGCGTAACAAGTGTGCGTTCAAAGCTTGCAATCGTATCTGTGATCTTTTCATAACCGATATTGACATCATCCCCATAGGCAGCTTTAAACTCTGCAACATACTCAGGCATTGATGTAACTGTTCTGACCACATGCTCTTTTGTTGCCGCCATCTCTGGACCTGCCAAAATAGGTCCTTGAGCCTGCTTCTCTAAATCTGGATCTCTACCATCCCAAAACTGAGCTTCCATAAATACTGCATTGTACACCGTTGGTGAGTTCAGATGATGAGGGTTGGCAGTCCATTTATGACCAATTGCTGCAGCAACGCCATCTACTCCTCCTGTACCTAGATTATGACAGGTATTACAACTTATCAAACCACTCTTAGATATACGTGGTTCAAAATAGAGTTTCTTACCGAGTTCAACCTTTGCATTAGTGATAGGGTTTTTAGGATTGTCAATAAGTTTTCTAAACTCTTTTGAGTTCTGAGGGATTGCAACTAACCCTGCATCTTTTGCCTGTTGCATAAGTGAAGAACCCATTACTAAACTTGTCGCCAATGTACTGATTACTACCGTTTTAATCATATTGATCCTTTTTTAATTATTTATTTTTTACTGTTTAAGCGTGACTGATACTCTTGCGGATGGTTACATACCGGACAGACTTTGAGTGCTTTCTTGCCTCTGTGTACATGTCCACATACTTCACATATCCACTCTTCTTCTTCATCGCTTTCATATTCATGTCCACTCTCAAGACGTTCAAGAAGTTCTTGATACATCTTCTCATGCTCTACCTCAACCTTGCCTATTGCCGTAAAGATTCTTGCAGCTTCACTGTTTCCCTCTTCTTTGGCAATCTCTGCAAACTCCGGATACATTGTCAAGTTTTCATAACTTTCACCCGCTATTGCATCCTTGAGATTAGCTATTGTATCACCAAATTCCTGATTATTCTTCATCATATTATGAAGCTTTAGTTCAAGTTTGGCATGCTGCTTTTCATTATCGGCTGCTCGTTGAAAGTGTGCGGCTATATCTCGGAACCCTTCTTTCTGTGCTACTTTCGCATAATATTCATATTTATTTCGTGCCATTGACTCACCTGCAAAAGCCTTTAACAGATTGACCATAGTTAGACTTGTCGTGGTACACTGCATCGCCTGAGCACAACAATGTAACTCACCACCACCAACATGGCTTATTTCAACCTCATTTCCACAGATAGAACATTTATAAGTTTCATATTGTCTCATACTTTTCCTCCACCAGATGTATTTCGTGGTATATTATAACAACCTTCAATAAAATAGAAATGTGATGTTTTTTTAGACCAAAAAATTAATACATATGAAATTTACTAATAGAATAACATACAAATAAGCATACGATTGAAGTTGTTTGGAACTGACTATACTTGATAGATAAAAGTGTGAGGATTTCAAAAAAAGAAGAAACAGTCAACACACCAGGGAGACTGTTTATGCGAAATGATACCAAAAGAATCTTACATATACAAAAGTATAGTTGCTATCAAAAATATTTCATAAATTTCTAAGATAT
>JBFFDB010000146.1:0-2549 GCA_041559595.1 Sulfurimonadaceae bacterium | reverse complement strand
CTTGACAACAGCAGATGGTCAAATCAAGACTTTTGATGCGGCTAAGACAGAGTTGATAGCCCTTTTAAATAAAGAAGCAACAAACAAAGAAGCACTGCGCACCTATATAGACTATAAAAAAGAGAAGCTTTCAACTGAGGTTAAAAAACAAAACCTGACGGTAACGCAAAGCAATAACCCATATAATGCAGAGATCTTTGAAAAGATTGCTAAGCTGACTTCATTGAAGCCTGTACTTAAGCCTCAATACATCAATGGTAACTTCATTATTATCAAACTAATTGATAGCAAAGGAAGTGAACCACAAAGTTTTGAAGAAGCAGCAAGCAAGATCAAGACAGCTTACCTAGCAGAACAGACAAAGTTAAAACTAGAAGAGTTGGCAAAAAACTCTGTGGCAACGTTCAAGGGTACAAAGTCTGGATTCTTAACACGTGAGAGTATTACTAAACTAGCACCTTTAGCAGAAAATGAAGCAGCAGAATTTCTAGAATCTCTTTTCTCTCAACAAGAAAAACGTGGATTTATTACATTAAAAGACGGAAAAATTGTTTTATTTAATATTTTGGAACAAAAACTGCTTAAGATAGAGAATAATACGCAAGAAAGAAATGTTGTTCGTATGAAGACATCTCTTTTAAATGATGGATTACTTAAAAAACTTGAAGAGCAGTACGCTGTGGCTTCATATTTAGAAGGGAACTAACCTTGAATAGAACAGTACTTGCCATTGACATTGGTTCGACTAAGATTTGTGCAATCATCGCTGATATCAGTGATGATAACAAGATACAGATCCTTGGTGCTGGTATAAGTAAGGCACAGGGATTAAAAAAAGGTAGTATCACTAATATAGAGTTAGCCTCAAAATCTATTAAAACTGCACTTAATGATGCCAAACGTGTTGCGGGTACAAACTTTGATAAGGCAATTGTCTCTATATCAGGTGCCTACACTAAAAGCTTGAACTCCAGCGGTATCGTGAACATCCCAAATAAAGAAGTCGGTCTAAAAGAGATCAACCGTGTTATGCATACTTCTTTATATAATGCAAATATTCCTAATGAATATGAAGTACTTCATACCCTGCCTTATAACTTTAAAGTAGATGATCAAGACTTTATTGAAGATCCATTAGGAATGAATGCCGCTCGTTTAGAAGTCGAAACACATATCATCACTACACAAAAGTCAAATCTTAACAATCTGCGTAAAGCTGTAAAAGCAGCGGGCGTTGAAGTTGAGAACATTGTACTAAGCGGATACTCTTCTGCTATAGCAACACTGAACTCAGATGAAAAAGAGTTAGGTGCAGCTGTTATCGATATGGGTGGTTCTACCTGTAACCTGGTTATCCATTCAGGTAACTCTGTACGATACAATGACTTTTTAGGTGTGGGCTCAAACCACATCACAAATGACCTCTCTATGGCACTTCACACACCACTGAACACAGCTGATAATGTTAAGATGACTTATGGAAGCCTTCATACGCCGTCAAACGACCTTATCGAACTTCCTGTTATCGGTGATGAAGAGACAACCCATGAGGTATCTCTAGAAGTTGTTTACAATGTTATCTATGCACGTGTAGAAGAGACCTTGATGATTATCGCTCAATCACTCGAAAAGAGCGGTCTTAGAGATCAACTGGGTGCAGGTATTGTACTTACAGGTGGATTTACTCGTATGGAAGGTATACGTGAACTTGCTGTTGCTATCTTTGACAACATGCCGGTACGTTTAGCTAAGCCTTCTGAGATGGAAGGTCTTTTTGATACATTAAGAGACCCTGCATACTCATCTGCAATCGGTCTATTAAAATACTCAGCTGGTGGTTTTTCTCAGTATGAGATCGATGTAAACAAACATATGCGTCATAGAAATGAGAGCCATGAAGAGAGATCAACTCCAAATATGACAAATATTTCACCAAATATAGGTGAAGACGATATTATCCCTGTAGCAAGTGATAGTGATGTAAAAAATGATCTGGCTTCATTTACGCCAGCGCATGTAAAAAAAGACGAACCAAGCTTTTTCAGTAAAGTTTGGCAATGGGCAACACAACTATTTTAAGGAGAGTGGAAATGGAAGCATTTAGCGTAGAAGAGACAACATCGATTTCAGGGGCAAAGATTATCGTTGTTGGTGTTGGAGGCGGTGGTGGAAACATGATCGGCCACATGATCAGCGAAGGTATCACAGGTATCGAGATGATCGTTGCTAATACAGATGCACAGATGTTAGATCATTCTGAAACATGTACGAAGATCCAACTTGGTGCAAAGCTGACTAAGGGACTTGGTGCTGGTATGAAACCAGACGTAGGTAAAGAGTCTGCAATAGAATCTTATGACGATATCCGTAATGCCTTAGAGGGTGCAGATATTGTTTTTGTTGCTGCTGGTCTTGGTGGTGGTACAGGTACAGGTGCTGCTCCAGTTATCGCAAAGATCGCAAAAGAAGTTGGCGCACTGACTATTTCTGTTGTGACTAAGCCATTTATGTTTGAACAACGTAAACGTATGAAAGTTGCTATGACAGGT
>JBFFDB010000145.1:0-2569 GCA_041559595.1 Sulfurimonadaceae bacterium | reverse complement strand
TTAAAAAATGACTTCTTAAAGCAGCTGGCCGGTGTCACGCAAATGCAGTATTGCAATGATAGAAAAATGCTTATTTTTGGTCTGACTAACGGGCATATCCCTATTTATGAATTGGATACACAAAATGCTCTGTTTACTACGCTTATGCAGAAAAAAGATTTTCATGCTTGTTACACCTTAGCAGAGGAAAACCCTCTGTTGCGTTACTCAAATGAGTATGCTTCTTTAGAAAAGCTCTTTGTACGTGTTTTCGAACATGCAACAAAGTTATTAAGGGCTGATAAAGTAGTTGAAGCAAAAGAGATATTAAAAGGCTTCACTGCCTCATCAGAAAAACGGCTTGTTATTCAGAAGTTATTTCATGACTTTACCCTTTTTACAACCTTTCATAATGCCATTAAAACAAAAAAATATATGATGGCATATTCCCTTGCTACAGAATATAGCACCTTAAAAGAGACACCAGAATATGAAGGAATGGAAGAAGAGTGGCGTAAGGTCTTGGCTGTTGTTCGTAAGATAATAAACGAAAAATCAAGCGAAGCAAAGATTAAACAGCTGTTTAAACCATTTATGGGTGTGCCTGGTAAAATCTTAATTATAAAATCCTTGTATACAAACCGAAATGTCTTTACACTTTTTAGGCGCTATTTAAAAGAGAAAGATTATTTTAGTGCCTTTAAACTTGCTGCAGGTCATCCTTTTATTGTAGAACTTGAGGAGTATGAAAAACTAGTAAGCATTGGGGAGATGTTTAGGGATAAAACATTGGGTACCTTTAACGAAGGCGGGTATTATGATTCAGTCAAGTTTTGTGATATCTTATCATGCTTTCCTGCTCAAAAAGAGTTTGCAGAAGGGATGAGAGCCAAGGCAAATATATATGCTGAAACGATGCAGTATTATGCAGATAAGAAGTATTCTGCTGTGTACAATATGATAGAAGAATATCCTTTCTTAGAAAGCGCACAAATATCTGTTGATATTGAAAAAACATTTTCTGATGTATATGAAAAAGCTGAAAACTATGCGGCAACAGGAAATGTTCCAATTGTGAAAAAATTGATGGAAAAATATGCAAAGATAAAGTCTAAACAACCCTCTATCTTTCATCTTATAAAGATTTCATATTGGGCACAGATCGAAGAAGCGGCTAAGGCAAGAATACCCGATGCTGCTTTGAAAAAAGCATTTGAACGTTACGAGAAATTTTTTGGCCATGACAGTATGATAGAAGATGTTCTATCTCAGATCCAGCAATACCGAAGTCTAAAAGTAAATTTTACAGCCACGCAATCAATCGAATATAAGGGAAGCCTCGACTCCTTAGATATGAAGATAGTTGAGGTTTAGTTGTAATACCTATATCTAAACCGCTATTAACCTCTCTTTAGCTATAATTTCAAAAATATTAAACAGGGTCTTATAGAAACTTTTCTAACAAGTTTGCATAAGGCCTTCTATACTAAGGTAAATACATGGTTTCAGTAAACAATCTAACGATGCGTTTTGGTTCACGTGTTCTTTTTGACAACGTTAACCTAAAGCTAGATCAACATAAACGTTATGGTCTAATCGGTGCCAATGGAGCAGGGAAAACAACTTTCTTAAAAATTCTTTCTGGCGAAATAAATGAATATGATGGAGATGTCTCTATTGGTTCAGGACTTAAAGTCGGTGTACTTGGGCAAAATCAGTTTGCTTTTGAAGACTTCACTGTTATGGATGCGGTTCTTTATGGAAATAGACGTCTATATGATGCGATCAAAGAAAAAGAAGACTTGTATGTAAATGGTGATTTTGACTCTGATGAGACAAACAACCGTTTAGCTGAGCTTGAGACTATCTGTGTTGAAGAAGACCCAACATATGAATACGATGTACATATTACTAAAATCTTAGAAAACCTAGGTATCCCTTCTGATGTTCATAATGATCTTATGTCAACCGTTGAATCATCTACAAAGATCAAAGTCTTACTAGCACAGGTTCTATACCCTAAACCAGAAGTACTGTTCCTTGATGAGCCGACGAATAATCTTGATATCGACACAATCGGTTGGTTAGAAAACGAGCTTAAGCGTCACGAGGGTACCTTAGTTGTTATCTCTCACGATAGACACTTCATTAACTCCGTTGTTACAAATATCTTAGATGTTGATTACCAGAAGATTCGTCAGTTTACAGGTAATTATGATGAGTGGTATATTGCGTCAACAGTAATGATGAAGCAACAAGAAGCTGATCGTTCAAAGGCAGAGAAAGAGAAGGCTGAACTAGAAGCATTTGTCCGTCGTTTCTCGGCTAATGCATCTAAAGCAAAACAAGCAACTTCTCGTCAAAAGCAATTAGAAAAGATCAATATTGAAGACATTAAACCTTCTTCACGTCGTGACCCAAGTATCGTTTTCAAAGCAAAACGCCAAATGGGTGGTGAAGCACTAGAAATCAATGATATTTCACATGATTATGGCGAAGGCGAAGGAATGCTGCTAAACGGTATTTCTTTACGTTTTGAACCAGGTGAAAAAGTAGCGATTATCGGGCCAAATGGTATTGGTAAGACAAC
>JBFFDB010000144.1:0-2576 GCA_041559595.1 Sulfurimonadaceae bacterium | reverse complement strand
CATTGTTTCACGTGAAACAATGAAACAAGTTCCTATATATAACACCGCTGTGCAACTCTAACCAAACAATAAGCCATAACCTGATATCCTTCCGTCATTAAATTACTTCCTCATAAGGTAAACACAATGGTAGAAAGATACGCCAGAAAAGAGATGTCCGAAAAATGGACACAACATGCGAGATATGCAGCATGGCTAGAAGTGGAAAAAGCGGCAGTTAAAGCATGGGCAAAATTAGGAAAGATCCCTCAAGAAGATGCAGATAAGATTGTAAAGAACGCAACGTTTTCAGTTGAACGTATAGAAGAGATCGAAGCAATCACTAGACATGACTTAATTGCATTCAACACAAGTGTTTCAGAAAGCTTAGGCGAAGAGTCAAGATGGTTCCACTATGGTATGACAAGTTCTGATGCAGTTGATACTGGTGTTGCATTACAAATGAGAGACTCTTTAAATATTGTAATTGATGACGTGAAGATGTTAATGGAGTCAATTAAAAAAAGAGCTGAAGAACATAAGATGACTCTAATGGTTGGACGATCTCATGGTATCCATGGTGAGCCTATCACATTTGGTCTAACACTAGCTGTTTGGTATGACGAAGTAGCACGTCATCTATTAAACCTAGAACAGACTATGGAAGTGATTGCTGTTGGACAAATCTCTGGAGCTATGGGTAACTTTGCTCATGCACCACTTGAACTAGAAGAATATGCGATGGAAGAACTTGGCCTTAAACCAGAACCTTGTTCAAATCAAGTTGTACATAGAGATAGATATGCGAGACTTGCTACGGCTTTAGCACTACTTGCATCTTCAGTTGAGAAGTTTGCTGTTCAAGTAAGACACCTGCAAAGAACAGAAGTCTATGAAGCTGAGGAGTATTTTGCTAAAGGGCAAAAAGGTTCATCTGCTATGCCTCACAAACGTAACCCTATCCTAACCGAAAACATAACAGGTCTTGCACGTATGATTAGAGCATATGCTACACCTGCAATGGAAAATGTTGGTCTATGGCATGAACGTGATATCTCACATTCATCTACTGAGCGTTTCTGGTTACCGGATGCATTCATCACAACAGACTTTATGCTTCACCGTATGAATAACGTTATTGCTAACCTGACAGTTTTTCCTGAGAACATGATGAAAAACCTAAACCTAACAGGTGGTTTGGTTTTCTCACAACGTGTTTTACTGGAACTTCCACTAAAAGGTGTATCAAGAGAAGATGCATATAAAATTGTTCAGCGTAATGCGATGAAAGTGTGGGAAGAGATCCAACAAGGCAAGGCAACAACAAATGAGAATGGCGAAAGTCTATATCTCAACCACTTACTTGCTGATGATGAACTACGTGAAAGTCTAAGTGAAGAAGCGATTCGTGAATGTTTCAACTACGACTACTACACTAAAAATGTAGACGCTATCTTCAAACGCGTTTTTAAGTAAGACGAACAAAGCCGGAAAGTACAATTCCTTTCTGGTTTCATACCCCCTTCAATATAAAATAAAATCATAAAATAAACTATTTTTTTATGGTATAAAATTTTCTAATCATTGATTAAAAAACATTCACAAAAAACTAAAGTCGTTAGCTTCCTTTAAAGAAAAAACGAGTAATATCTACTAACTAAATGATACAAAAAAGTATCATAACGAGAGGTAATTTGAATGATAACTATCATCAAAAGAAATGGACGAAGTGAGCCTTTGGACATCACTAAGATTCAAAAATATACATCTGCATCTGTACA
Source organism: Sulfurimonadaceae bacterium (assembly GCA_041559595.1). Classification (GTDB taxonomy): domain Bacteria; phylum Campylobacterota; class Campylobacteria; order Campylobacterales; family Sulfurimonadaceae. The sequence continues at coordinate 816 of JBFFDB010000144.1, read as the reverse complement.
GGGATTAGCTGGTGTTAGCCAGAGTGAATTAGAAGTTGACGCTCAGATAATGTTCCGTGATGGAATCACATCAAAAGAGATTCAACAAGCACTTATCAAAACAGCTGTAGATAAGATAGATATCGATGCGCCTAACTGGACATTCGTTGCCTCACGTCTATTTTTATATAATCTATACCATTGTGTAAATGGCTTTACAGGCTATTGCTCACTTGAGAAATACTTTGAACGTGGAGAAAAGGAAGGACGTCTTCTTCTTGGTCTACGTGGTATGTATGACTTAGAAGACCTTGATAAGTACATCAAACCAGAACGCGATCTGCAGTTTAATTATCTTGGTGTGAAAACACTTTATGATAGATACCTGATTAAAGACAGACAAAGTAATCCAATAGAACTTCCTCAGCATATGTTTATGGGTATCGCAATGTTCTTAGCGCAACGCGAAGAGAATAAGCAAGAGTGGGCAAAGAAATTTTATGACATGATCTCTACATTTGAGGTTATGCTGGCAACACCAACTCTTTCAAATGCACGTACGCCACGCCACCAACTTTCTTCATGTTATATTGGATCAACTCCAGATAACATCGAAGGTATTTTTGATGCCTACCAAGAGATGGCTATGCTTTCTAAATTTGGTGGTGGTATCGGTTGGGACTGGTCACAAGTTCGTTCAATCGGTTCATACATTGATGGACATAAAAATGCAGCTGGTGGAACCGTTCCATTTTTAAAGATCACTAATGATGTTGCTATTGCTGTTGACCAGTTAGGAACACGTAAGGGTGCTATTGCTGTGTATCTTGAACCATG
>JBFFDB010000143.1:0-2583 GCA_041559595.1 Sulfurimonadaceae bacterium | reverse complement strand
GTCCGAATTATAGACGTGCAGATTCAGATCCTGATTTTTTGAAAGAAGATGATGCTAGAGGGCTTAGGATTCAAGCAGATTATCTCAAAACAGAACTCTTGTTGCAAAAATATGGCATTGAATCTACTATTGTAGTGTTTGGCGGGACACGTATAATTGAAGAACCTGAAGCGCTACGAAGACTAAGTAAAGTACAAAAGGCATTAGAAGAGTTCCCAGATGACAAACATCTAGTACATAAACTTACAGTATCACAAAAGGTTTTAGAAAAAAGCTACTTCTATGAGATAGGCCGTGAGTTTGGAAAAATAGTTGGTTTATCAGGGCAGGGGCCAAGTGATTGCAGTGTGACATTGATGACCGGGGGTGGACCAGGAATCATGGAGGCTGCAAATCGCGGTGCCTTTGAAGTGGGAGCAAAATCAATTGGTCTAAGTATAAAACTTCCTAATGAACAGTTTCCAAACCCTTATATCTCTCCAGAACTATGTTTTCAGTTTCACTATTTTAGTATGCGCAAACTTCACTTCTTCAGGCGAGCAAAAGCGTTGGTGGCTTTTCCAGGCGGATTTGGCACACTTGATGAATTGGTAGAATCCCTTACCCTAGTTCAGACTCGTAAGCTTGAACCTTTTCCCATTGTCTTAGTTGGTAGAGAATTTTGGGATAATACCATTGATTTTGATTACCTTCTTAGTGAGGGGGTTATTGATCAAGAAGATATGAAATTGTTTTGGTATGCAGAAAGCGCTCAAGAGATTTGGGATGGCATACTTTTATGGCATAAAGAAAATGGCACAGAACTAATATAATCTCCTAGCAGCATTGTTAAACAATAGCATTATGCCATTGAACGAGAGTCAATCGATATCCTGTATCGACGGGAAGTACTTCATGGCTATATATAGGGTTACTAGGGAAGACGATCATATCGCCGATCTCAGGGTAGAATACAACTTGTTTGCCATCAGCATCAAAGAGATAATTAAAAACCAACTCGCCACCTTTAAAACTTAGACCAGAACTATTGTGTTTATCATGTGAAGTTGTAAAAAGCACGGTACTAAGCTTACGTTGCGGTGCCACTTGAACAAAACCGATTGTTTCATTTTCCTCATTAACGAGTTCATTTGAATCATCAGAATGTTTGATGTAAAACGAGCCCTTTGTATACTCCAATGTCTGTAACTTTGTTGATGATGTAATCGCAAGACGAAAAAAGTCTTCAATACTTGCCTGATGCGACTTAAAGCTTTTATCATAGAGTCTTGTTAAGTTTTTAGGAAGCTTGTGGTGAATAGTCTTTCTAATGCTTTCATCAACACTTGGCTTGACAACACTATTGAGTAATCGAGTCTTTACCTTCGCTAATTCGACTGCCGATGTGTTTGTCGTATAGTCTGTGATCTCCTTGCAGGTAGACTCTGCTAAAAAGTTTTTAATAATGAGATAGGGGAAATCATAATATGAATTTGGCATAAAACGTGTTTCAAGCTTTAATCCAGCAATAAAATCATCACAATATACATAGTTGCTTATCTGTTGTATGAGAATACCTTTACTTAAACTTACCGATAAAAACGCCTAAATATAGGCATTGTAAAAGGTGTGAACATGAGTGGATATATGGTGTTTTTAATTAAGAAAAAATTTAGCAAAAAAACGTTTTTTTGGGAGTATAATTTCTCTACGGATAGAAAATGTAATGTGTTTTATATATCGATACTGCTTGGCGGTTCGTATCGATATATGCCTATTAACTACAACGTGAATGTCGTTTTGTATAGGACAGTTTCAAAAATCAAAACTGTAACTGCATCCTAACAAAACAATCTTATTAGAACATTAAATTTTTAATGAAGGACTTGTTAAATGAATGCAATGCAACTGTTAAAACCACTTTTACTTTTATCTCTACTATCAGGCGGTTTATTGGCTAATGATGATGAGCCACAATCTAAATGCGAGAAAAAATACGATAAATGTATTGAAAAATGTGATGACAAAGGTAGCACTGAAGAGTGTTATAATAAATGCGACGAGAAAAACGATAAATGTGTCGCTGCTGAAGAAGAAAAATAAGCTCAACCCTCCCAACTGAAAATATTTTTTATCAACCTAAACTTTCTATCCGTCTTTGAGTTTTCACCTAGGTGCAAAACTCACACGTAATATATATGTTTAATCTTTAATCTATAGTTTTGAGTCTATTAAGAAGAAAATACACTCACATCTGTATGATTATGCTATAACTATTAAGATGTTTAAAGCTAATTTATAAAGAGGAAATGTAATGAGTGATACTTTAAAGCCTTACCGAGGTTTTCTTGATATTCTAAAACATTTGATACGTAAACCTTCTGTTGTCGGTGCTGAACACCCTTTCTTTCTTTCACTAAAGCGTGAACTAGATGAGATGGGTGTTAAGACGACTCTGTACGAGGGCTTGCTTGTTGCAGAGGGAAGTAACCCTGAACGCGGTATGCTCTCAGCGCATATAGATCGACATGGATTGATATGCACAGGCCCTAACGAGTTTCAATATGCAGCATTTATGACACAAAATCGTGGTGACCTTACTGG
>JBFFDB010000142.1:0-2584 GCA_041559595.1 Sulfurimonadaceae bacterium | reverse complement strand
TCAAAGTAACCATTCAGAGGAATAAGACATCTTCTTTGCTTATACGCTTCTTTGAAGCTACTCTTTTCAAACACCGTTTCACTTCGTGCGTTGATCTGCATACTAGTACGTGCAGAAGCCCAAGAAGGAATGAGTCCAAAGTGGGCATAGGTGTAGACCTTGGTATTAGTATATATCGCGATATTTGATGTGGGCGAAATATTATATTGTTTACGTATAACACCTATAGTGTCTCTAAACACCCCAAACTTATTTGCAATGTCTTGTTTAAAAGCAATATCATCAAACAGACTCAATCGTCCTGGCACTAGCTCCCCTTTATCAATATCATCGAATAAAAACCGACAGTTTAACATCTAAACCATTTGGAACAGGTGATAAAGTACAGGAAAACATTATGAATAATAAACTTGAATGATTAAAATATAAAGAAGGTTAAAAAAGGAAAGACTGTAATCAAGTCCTTCCTCTTTTTTTAATTGGAATATCTAAAAGTTAAGAAAAATTCAGATTAGAATGATCAGGCAGATTAAGTTCATCCGTAAGTAACGGATAACCATGACCTCTTAAAACTGTTTTCAATAGCTCTAAATGTTCATCATCTATGATCTCAGCTGTAACCGTATGCGGTTCACTGCGAAGATTCACCCTAACAGAGGTAAATCCAGCTAGATCAAGTGCAGTTCTGATAGTTTCAGCACAACCACCACAACTAAGGTTGTGTAATTCTAAAGTTTGTAGCATTATTTTTTAGCCATAGCCTTAGTTACTGCTTTACCAATCTCAGCTGGAGAAACAACAACTGTTGCACCCGCAGCTTCAAGAGCAGCCATTTTCTCAGCAGCTGTACCAGCAGTACCAGAAACGATAGCACCAGCGTGACCCATTGTTTTACCTTTTGGAGCTGTTTGACCAGCGATAAAAGCAACAACAGGCTTAGTGATGTGTTCTTTGATGTAAGCAGCAGCTTGAATCTCAAGGTCACCACCAATTTCACCGATCATAACGATACAATGTGTTTCTGGATCCGCTTCAAACATTGGAAGAAGTTGCTTGTATGAAAGACCAATAATTGGATCTCCACCAATACCAACTGCAGTTGAAATACCAAAACCTTCGTTACATACTTGGTTAGCACCTTCATAAGTAAGTGTTCCAGACTTAGAGATAAGTCCTACATTTCCTTTTTTGAAGATCATACCTGGCATGATTCCGATCTTACACTCTTCAGCAGTGATAACACCTGGACAGTTTGGCCCAATTGTTTTCATACCGTGCTTAGTAGCGTGAGCTTTAGCAGCTTGCATATCTTTAACCGGAGCACCTTCAGTAATGATAACTGCAAGTTCGATTCCAGCTTCAGCAGCTTCCATTACTGCGTCACCAACAAATGCAGGTGGAACAAAGATCATAGAAACAGTTGCACCAGTAGTATCTACAGCTTCTTTTACTGTGTTAAATACAGGTTGTCCAAGGTGAGTCGACCCACCCTTGTTTGGTGTAACACCACCAACGATTTTAGTTCCGTAAGCTAAACATTGTTCAGCATGAAAAGATCCCTCTTTCCCTGTGAAACCTTGAACGATTACTTTTGTATCTTTATTTACTAGAATAGACATTTATTAGTTTCCTTTCGCAGCAGCAACGGCCTTAGCAGCACCGTCACCTAAATCGTCACCAACAATCAAGTTAGCAATATTGGCATTTTTAAGAATTTCAGCAGCTTCTGGAGCATTTGTTCCATCAAGACGAACGATAACAGGAACGTTAACGTCAGTAATCTTAGTTGCTTCGATAATACCGTTAGCAATACGATCACAACGAACGATACCACCAAAGATGTTTACAAAAATAGCTTTAACATTTGGGTTTTTAAGAATGATCTCAAAACCTTTAGCAACCGTCTCAGCATTAGCAGAACCACCAACGTCAAGGAAGTTAGCAGGAGTTCCACCCATGTGGTTAATTGTATCCATAGTACCCATAGCAAGACCAGCACCATTTACCATACAACCGATTTCACCATCAAGAGACACATAAGAAAGACCATATTTAGCCGCTTCTACTTCATCAGCATCTTCTTCAGTCAAGTCACGCATTGCAGCGATTTCTGGTTGACGACCTAGAGCAGAATTATCAAATCCCATCTTACCATCAAGTGCGATGAACTCACCCGTACCTGTTTTAACAAGTGGGTTAATCTCGATCATCTCAGCATCATTTTCCATGTATAGTTTGAAAAGTTTTTGAGCAAACTTGATCATATTACCTTGTTCAACCTTGTCTGTTAGACCAAGACCAAATGCTAATTGACGACCATGAAAACCTTGGAAACCAATCGCTGGATCAACAGGAATAGTAACAATTTTTTCTGGAGTGTTTTCAGCAACATCTTCAATGTTCATACCACCTTCAGTAGATGCCATGATTAAAGGCATTTCAGAAGCACGGTCTAAAACTACTGAAAGATAGTATTCAGACTGAATATCAGCACCATCTTCAATGTATAGTTTTTGAACTAATTTACCCTCAGCAGTCGTTTGGTGAGTAACCAAAGTCATACCAAGAATCTCATTAGCTAAAG
>JBFFDB010000141.1:0-2608 GCA_041559595.1 Sulfurimonadaceae bacterium | reverse complement strand
TTTGGAGTGTCATTCTAGCAATATTTTATATAAAGGAATTTAAAAATATCACACAAAGATTTCTTTAAAGTAGTTAGGTGACTAAATAACATTGACTTTGATCAGTTGAATGAAGAATAATACAGAAGAGGAGAGTTTTATAAATATTCTTAGTATTTCCTCATAAAGAGGAAACTTTATTTACGACCATAATATGAGATCAATGATGCTTTTTGTAAGGTGTGTGCGTTGATGTAATACCCGACTAGAGCTGGATTACTTGTTTCTTTCAATTCTAACTTTTCAATATCCAAGGCATGTATCGTAAAGATATATTGATGCGCTTTATCGCCTTTAGGTGGGCATGCTCCACCAAAACCTGTGCTTCCAAAGTCTGTCATACTTTCTACCATACCTGTCTTGCTCAGATCAACACCTTTAACAAAGCCTTGTGTACTTGTAGGAATATTAAACACAAGCCAGTGCCACCAGCCACTTCCTGTTGGTGCATCAGGATCATAAACTGTTATAGCAAAGCTTTTTGTTCCTGCAGGCGCATCTTTCCAATTAAGCTCAGGGGAAATATTTTCACCCGTACATCCAAAGCCATTAAACACCTCAGTAATAGAGAGCTGTCCTTTTAAATCGGGGCTGCTTAATGTTAGACCATCAGCCATTAACACGCTACATAAGATTAAAAGTACATTGAGTATTTTTTTCATTATTCTTCCTTTGTAAAAAGTAATAAATTATTATAATGCAAAAAGCTTAAACCCTTTTTTTCTATTATTCTCTTAAAAAATAGTGTTGAATTGTTAATAGATCCTACCTGTAAGAGGTGAAAGTAGAACTTTATAAATACTCATGGTCTACTTTCAAGCCAAAAGGCTTCAATTAAAACATTTGCGCAAAGAGCCCATCCATAAATGTGAAGATGGTTTTCGAGACTAGTCTTCCAAGAGTTTTTTATTTGCCGCTATCCAACGCTCAAGGATTATCTTAGCAGCTAATGAGTCAATACGCCCATCTTTTTTTTGTTTAATCTTACCCTTCATAGAGTCTTCAGCTTCTATGGAAGAGTTCGCTTCATCTTGATAATATACTGGTCCATCAAAACTAACTAGATTCATAAAGTGTGCCACACGACGACGCATCTCATCCTCACTGCTTCCACCCATAGGAATACCTATAACAACAGCTTGGGCATTCCACTCAGAAATAGCATCCTTTACAGCAGCAGAAGCCTGATTTCTATTTTTTCGCTCAATTGCATTTAGAGGAGTAACGAAGTTTATATCAGCTGAATAAGCAAGACCAATGCGCTTCAGACCAAGGTCAATGGCTATAATACGCATGAACTACTTCCCAAGACAGAAGTTACCAAACATCTTATCTAGCATCTCTGAGTGTTCATACGGACGTGTGATAGAAGAAACCTCTGTTATGGCCATATTCATATGAAAAGAGAAGATCTCAAGCTCTTGTTCTTCTAAAGGCATCTTTGCATCTTCTATCTCTTGCAGTGCTTTTTTAACAGCATTGATTTGACGTGCTGATATCAGCATCATCTCATCAGAAACATTTTTTGTATCCATAATATTTGCTAGAGCTTTTATTAGCTCTCTGGCATTTTCTTTACAGCTTAATGCTATGGGATCATACTCTTGAATCTTTGAGACATCCAGGTTTGATTCTAGATCCGTTTTATTAAGCAATACAATAAATGACTTCTTATCTTTATGTTCTTGAATAAGGGAGAGGATCTTTTCATCTTCGTCATCAAAGGCACGTGAGTTATCAAAAAGTGCTATAACAATATCGCTTTGTTCTATCGCTTCTATACTTCGCTCAATCCCAATACGCTCGATCTCATCACTTGCATTGCGTATTCCGGCTGTATCTACCATACGAATAAGATGCGTACCTATTTTCACTTCTTCTTCGATCGTATCACGTGTTGTTCCTGCAATATCTGAGACAATAGCACGTTTATAATTAAGCAGTACATTCAATAAGGAGCTTTTTCCAACGTTAGGCTTACCTATGATAGCTACCTTAAACCCCTGCATTAAGCCTGCTCTACTTTGTGAAGCTTGAAGGGTGTCACCAAGTTTCATGCTCAGCTGGTGCAAACGATCTAATATCTGATCGATTAAATCTTGAGGAAGATCTTCTTCAGCGTAGTCGATAGTTACTTCAGAGTAGGCTAAGATATTAAGAAGATCATCTCTTACACCTTCAACATATCCCTTTAACTCGCCCTTCATCTGTTTGGCTAATATCTTTGCTGCATCTTCACTCTTGGCTTCAATAAGTTGAGCAATAGCTTCTGCTTCAGTAAGATCAATACGTCCATTTAAAAAGGCGCGTTTAGAAAATTCACCTGGTTCAGCTAGACGTGCACCCGCATCAAGTACAGCTTGTAAGACCTGTTCAGCAACTATTTTTCCACCATGACATTGAAACTCAACAATATCTTCAGCCGTAAATGAGTTAGGACCCTGAAAATAGATAACAATAGCTTCATCGATTAATTCATCTGCACTGTTATATAGAGGACTTAGTGTGGCATAACGAGCTTTGAAGTCAGTTTTTTTTGAAATAATTTTTGCAATGGATAGAGAGTTGT
>JBFFDB010000140.1:0-2637 GCA_041559595.1 Sulfurimonadaceae bacterium | reverse complement strand
TTAACCGGTGGTGGAGCACTAATCCGTCAACTTGATAAGTTCTTCTCAGAGCTTATTAGAATTCCTGTATATGTAGCAGAAGAGCCTCTTCTTGCTGTTGCAAAAGGAACAGGACGCGCACTTGAAGAGATAGACTTACTTCAGGAACTGTTCGAGCATGAATAGAGAGCTCGTTGGTTTCTTATTTTTAGGGTTTGCAATCTTAATTGCAGTCCTAAAACTTACCAACTGGGTTCAAGACCCATTTATTGCTGCTCTTAATAATGTTAAAGAATATTATCATGAGAGTATTGAAAGTATCAATACTACAATTGATGAACACTTTGATCAACAAGCTACTATCCAAAAACTTCAAAAAGAAAATAAGACTTATCAAGAAAACAGTTTATTAGCACAAGAGTTTGCAAGTGAACTAAACCTTATGTTTAAAGAACATCAATCTTCATTACAAGTTTCACCAAAGGTACAGCTCGTTAAAACTCTTTCGTATGCAAAATTTGGTGATATCAATAGGGTATGGCTTGATATGAAAGACTATAATACTTCTAAGGTGTATGGCCTTGTGAGTGAGGGTGTAAGTGCAGGTATTGTAACCTTTAAACATGGTGAACCTGTGGCACTTTTGAATTCTGACTATAAGTGTTCATACGCTGTATATATAGGGAAAAAGCGTGCTCCTGGCATTGTGCACGGAAAAAACACTGAAGAGATGTTGGTTGAGTTTATCCCTAACTGGATTGATATAGAAGTTGGAGATGAAGTGTATACTTCAGGTCTTGATAATCTTTTCTTTACGGGATTAAAGGTGGGAAAGGTTCTTGAAATTACAAAATCACAAGGTTTTCAAAATGCAAAGATTAAACCTTATTTCGATGTGACTAATCCTGGATATTTTCAAGTGATTATGAATCGGTATTAATAATCATGAAGAAACTTCATATTTTAGTCAATAAGATTGAAGCCATTGTCCAAGAGAACAAGACGTTAAAAGAAGAACTTTTAGAACTTAAAGCACTTCAAGTAAAAGATTCTAAAACTGAAAAAAAAGTAAAAAATACACAGACAATAGATAAGAGACCTTCTCTTTTCTAATCTTTTAGTAACACCAGTACTCCCCCACCTAGAAGCCTTTTGAACTTTTAACTACAAAAAGATTTTTTAAAGCCAAAACTCATCCGTTTTTAAGTGCTTAATAGATATAATCAACAAATTTTAATCTAAGATATAACTTATAAGTATAAAAGGGTAATGATGCCAAAAAGAGACGATATAAAAACCATTTTACTAATCGGGTCTGGACCGATTGTTATTGGACAAGCCTGTGAGTTTGACTACTCAGGAACACAAGCGGTTAAAACGCTTAAAGAGCTTGGATATCGTGTTGTACTGATTAACTCTAATCCTGCAACCATTATGACAGACCCTGAATTTGCAGATAGAACCTATATAGAACCAATCACACCAGAAATCATTGCCGAAATTATCAAGAAAGAAAACGTTGATGCGATCTTACCTACTATGGGTGGTCAAACAGCACTAAATGCTGCAATGACAATGTATGAACAAGGTATGCTTGAGGGCGTTGAATTCCTTGGTGCAAAGCCAGAAGCAATTACAAAAGGTGAAGATCGTTTAGCTTTTAAAGAAGCAATGATTAAAATTGGTATGGATTTACCACATTCACGTTACGCTTATAATATGGACGATGCATTAGCTGCAGCAGAAGAGATAGGCTTTCCTATTATCATCCGTGCTTCATTTACCCTTGCTGGTGGTGGTTCAGGTGTTGCTTATAATATTGATGAATATAAGATGCTTGCACAACGTGGTTTGGATGAGAGTCCAATTACAGAAATCTTAGTTGAAGAGTCTTTACTTGGTTGGAAAGAGTATGAGATGGAAGTTATCCGCGACAAAGCGGATAACTGTATTATCATCTGTTCTATAGAAAACTTTGATCCAATGGGTGTACATACAGGTGATTCTATTACTGTTGCTCCAGCACTGACACTGACAGATAAAGAGTATCAGCGTATGCGTGATGCATCATTTGATATTCTACGTGAAATTGGTGTTGATACGGGAGGGTCTAACGTACAGTTTTCTGTAGATCCAGCAACTGGTCGTATGATCGTTATTGAGATGAATCCGCGTGTTTCACGTTCATCTGCTCTAGCATCTAAGGCAACAGGTTATCCAATTGCAAAGATAGCAACATTGTTAGCAGTTGGCTATACACTTGATGAATTGACAAATGATATTACAGGGACACCTGCATCTTTTGAGCCTGTTATTGATTATGTTGTAACAAAGGTACCTCGTTTTACTTTTGAAAAATTTCCTGAAGCAGACTCAACACTTACTACAGGTATGAAGTCAGTTGGTGAGGCGATGGCAATCGGTCGCACCTTTAAAGAGTCTTTTCAAAAGGCTATCTGTTCTTTGGAAGAGGGATATAGTGGTTTTGACTCTCAAGAAGGAGATATCGAATTTATTAAGCATGAAATTCGTCGTCCTAATGCAAAGCGTATGTTGTATGTTGCTGAGGCTATGCGCCGTGGTCTAAGTAATGAAGAGATTTTTGATATCTGTAAGATCGATCCTTGGTTCCTTTACCAAATGGAAGAGATGGTAGCC
>JBFFDB010000139.1:0-2670 GCA_041559595.1 Sulfurimonadaceae bacterium | reverse complement strand
CAACAGCAGTAGCAGATGTTTTGAAAGAGTACTCGGGAGAGCATTTTAATGTTAATGTGAGCAACTACTCTTCGATAAGTAACAATGGCGAAAGTTTTGCTTGGTCAATGGGAGTATTAGCAGGTGCTGATGCAAACTTTATTGCACATGGAAATGGCGGAGTTAATGATCTTCTTGAAACACATTCTCGTGGCTATGGTGGACTTATTGTTGGTGTTGCAACAACATTTGAAGAGGTTGGTATCGGTAATCTAGATGTTGGTATTAGTGGTAAGTATATTACACAACAATCATATGAAGGTGGTGTAGGGATTACTGAGATTGTTGATAATCAAGATGACCTTGGAACATATTTACAAGATACATATGAAAAAAAATCGACAGGTTTCGCTTTTGATGTAGGTCTTGTTTATAAGATGTTTCCAAATAACTATTGGCATCCTGCTATCGGAGCCAGCCTCATGAACATCGGTGGTATGGACATGGATGATAATTACGGAAAGCAACCTATGACAGTTAATATAGGGGCATCGATTTCTCCTGAAGTTAGTTTTCTGGAGCATTTGATTGTTGCTGTTGATTATGTTGATTTACTTAATGCTAATGAGACACGTTTTTATAACTTTACACAAAGCGGAGGTGTTGTAACAGATGTTAGTGCACAGGACTTTGAAGAAGATGACCTTATGAAACGTTTACGCTTAGGTGTTAGTCTTGGGCTCTTAGATAACAGCTGGATTACCACAACATTAAATGCAGGTCTGTATCAGGGTGAGTATACTTTGGGTGCAGATCTTCAGTTAGCAATCTTAAAACTAGGATTTGCAACTTATGCTGAAGAAATAGGTCCGAAAGTTGGAGATTTAGTAGATAGAAGATATATGCTGAGTCTTGGTATCGGTTGGTAGAGTAAAAATAAAACAATATCTAGTTATGTAAAATGTATGGCTAGCCATATAGCAGGAGATGAGGTGTAAATCACCTTATGCTTTTGCATTTTAGGAATGAGCATATGCTCTCCTTTTAAAAGTTGTATCTCTTTGCCGTCTTCATAAAGTAGATGTCCTTCTCCTTCGATAAGAACTACCCACTCATCTCTATCTTGCTCATACCATTCATCTGAAGTCTGTCCGTGTGAAGTGATTTTTTCTATATGGATATTACTGGTTTTAAGAAGAGTTTCAAACTGTTCTTCTTTTGGATTGTTAGAGTTAGGGGTAAAGAGGTTGCTCATTTTATTTCCATCAAATCTTCTGCCCAGATTATCTTGCCTGTGTAAGTTTTTTTAATGATGGCAGTGCTCGTCTCTTCTGACCCAAGGGTCCGATTCATGCGATGTGAAAGAAGAAGAGTCTCAGGTCTGGCATAGGCTACTATTTCAGAAATTCGCTCTGGTGTCATATGTAGAGATTTTGCTCCATTACATGTATCTGTTGGAATTGCATGATGGGCAACTAGTATATCTGCACCTTTGGCCAGTTCTTGCAGGGCATTACTCTGTGCCGTTGTGTCTGCGCTAAAGACGATACTCTTTCCCTCTATTTCTATCTTATAAGCAAGAGTAGGAACAACACCATGATTAACGGATACTGCTGTTATTTTAATATCATTAAAACTTTGGACTTCATTTGAACTCATTTCATAAGGATAGATAGAAAATGACTCACTCTGCTTACTTAAGATATCAGACATATATCTATAGGCTCCATTTTTACCAAACTGTAAGTTAATGTACTCAATAAGCCCAGGAAAATATCTATTTTGCTGAGGTCCAAGTATGTTTAAAGGACGTTCTCTATCAGAAAAATAACCAGCCTTCATCAATGCAGGGAGTTCAACTACATGGTCAATATGAAGATGTGTAATCAAGACAGCTTCTAAGTCTTTTATTTTTACCTTGGCTTGGCCAAAGCGTAAGAAGGCCCCACCACCAAAGTCTATCAGTATAATGGCTTTGCCGTCTTTTTTTATTAAATAAGAAGCTGAAGCACGCTCACTTAGTTCGGGTCCACCTGAACCTAAAACTTGTAATGATATTTCAGAAGAAAAAAGTAAAATCGGTAAAAATAATAAAAGTAGATGTTTCATTTCTGTCCTTTAAAAGGGTGTCATATTAACATATGTATATGTAAATTTAGTATGTGTTCGGTTGAGAGTGTACAAGCTTATATTTGTACGCTATAATCTTTGTACATTAAAAAGCTAGAGGAAATTAGTATGAAAAATAAAATTGTTCTTTCACTGGGAGTTATCTCCTTATTGTCTTTGTGTGCGCATGCACAATCATTTTCTCCAATAGGATATAAGGCAGCTTCTATGGGTGGTGCAGGTGTTGCAAGCTCAAAAAATGCTTTGGCATCGTATTATAACCCAGCCTTGCTTGCGAAGCCAGATAGTGATGTTGAGATTGCTTTGGGTGCTGGTATAGGCTATGTTGATAATGGCGCAGTTGAAAGTGTTAATAAGCTTAATGATGTTAGTTTTTTCGAACTTATCAATAATGCGACACCTCCTACGGTAGCTCCTGATCTGGCAACTTTACAAAACAGTAGAGATATTATTATTGGCATGGATGGAGAGGGTGGTCTCGTGACTCCTGATGCTTATTTAAGTGCACAAGTTGGTTCTTTTTCTTTGGGTATTTTTGGGACTGCTGAAATTGCAGCTTCT
>JBFFDB010000138.1:0-2701 GCA_041559595.1 Sulfurimonadaceae bacterium | reverse complement strand
TGATGACACCTGAAGTTCCCTCCGGAGTTTTAACACCCTCATATAGAGTCTGTGCAAGCATCATTGTCTTTTTTGGAGAAAGAGACAGTTTTGATGAAGCGGTTTGCTGAAGTGTTGATGTCATAAATGGTGGTGGCGTAGAAGTCTTACGCTGTTTAGTTTCTATAGAAGCCACTATAAAGTCTTCATTCTTTAGTGTCTCAACGATAGCTTTTGCATCATCTCCATTAGAGATAGAAAGTTTATCCATCTTCTCATTTTTATAGGTGTGAAAAGTTGAATCAATATTAGTATTAAAAATAGAATCAATTGACCAGTACTCTTGAGGAATAAAGGCTTTTATCTCGCGCTCTTTATCAACGATGATCTTTAAAGTAGATGACTGAACACGTCCGCCTGAAAGACCTTTTTGAATCTTTGAGCTTAGCAGTGGTGAAAGTTTATAACCAACGATACGGTCAAGTAAACGACGAGTTTGTTGGGCATTTACCATGTCCATATCAACAGTACGCGCTTCTTCTAAAGCGTGGGCAATAGCCGTTTTGGTGATCTCATGAAAAACAATACGTGGAAGTGTTGCCGGATCTTTTTTAATCGCATGGGCAATATGCCAACCGATAGCTTCACCCTCGCGATCCTCATCGGTCGCGATATAAATGGTATCTGCTTTTTTTGCCAGCTCTTTTATCTTTTTAACGGTAGGCGCATTCTCTTTTGCTACGGAGTACTCAGGGGTGAGTACATTGTCTTCTCCTACTTTGATACCAAATCTAGATTTAGGCAGATCACGGATATGTCCTTTTGAGGCGATAACCTCATAATCCTTACCTAAAAAGTTTTTAATGGTTCTCGCTTTTGCGGGTGATTCCACGATGATTAAATTCAATCTTTACCTTTACGTCTATCTATATATATGGAAAATGTAACTAATTGCGAAAGTGTAACAAAAAAAATGTTGATTTGTATAAAAGTTTTAAATTAGCTCTTTGGATGCCTAGAGATAGCCTAGAATCCTTCTTATCAATAGAGCCTTATATATTAAAGAGTAAAAAATCATAAAAATATTAAACATTTTAAAAAAGCTGTCGATAATAGTCTTAACAGCAAGGACGCTGAACATTAAATAGAAGCACTCGCTTCAGATAAAAGGATTTATCATGGGTTTTAGAATTAATACAAACGTTGCGGCAATGAACGCACACAGAAACGCTTCACAAACAAACTTGATGTTGGACAAAAGTCTTCAATCACTAAGTTCAGGTTTAAGAATCAATAACGCTTCAGATGATGCAGCAGGTATGACGATTGCGGATAGTCTTCGTTCACAAGCAAATGGTCTTGGTCAAGCGATCAACAATGCAAATGATGGTATTGGTGTTGTTCAAACAGCAGATGGTGCTCTTGCAGAGTATATCTCTATTGTTGATTCAATTCGTACCAAATCAATTCAATCAGCATCTGATGGCCAAAGTACTCAGTCTCGTGAAGCAATTCAAGCAGATATTGATCGTCTATTAGAAGCAGCTCAAAGTATTGCAGCGACAACTTCATTTAATGGTAATACATTACTTAATGGTGGTTTTGAAAACAAAGCTTTCCATATTGGTGCTTATTCAGGAGAAACAGTAAATATTTCTATTGGGGATTCACAAACTGCAGCAGTTTCTGAATTTGCACTACTTGATGCAACAGGAGCTGCTACTGCGATTTCTGCTGGTGGTGCATCTGTAGCTAACAATACACTTCAAGCCTCAGTTCTTATTAATGGTGTTACAACGGCAGTAACTAGTGCGGCAGTGACATTTGAAAAAGATTCAACAAGTCGTGAAAATGCACAAAAAATGGTTGATGCGTTTAATTCACAAGCTAATAAGTTAGGTGCAGATATTAATGCTTCAGTAATTGAGATTACTACGGGTGCATTTGGTATTCGTTTAGATTCAGGCCAAGACATCAATGCAGTTGTAGCATCTACTGCGAGTGTTGGGGTTATTGCAGCTACAGCAACAGCTGGACTGACTAATAACTTAAGTACAGTAGATGTAACTACTCGTGAAAATGCTGAAAAGGCTATTATTATTGCCGATTATGCGCTTCGTGATCTAGATAAAACTCGTTCTGATATCGGTTCGGTTCAAGGACAACTTTCATCTACAGTTCGTAATATTTCTGTTACTCAGGTAAATGTTCAAGCGGCAGAATCACAGATTCGTGATGTTGACTTTGCAGCAGAATCAGCAAACTTTGCTAAGCAAAATATCTTAGCTCAGTCTGGATCTTATGCTTTATCTCAAGCAAATGCGGTTCAACAAAACGTACTTCGTTTACTACAGTAGTATAGAAAACGAAAGCTAGTCGCTTAGCGACGAGTCCGTTTCTCTAAAATGCATTTAGACTACTTTAGTAGTCTAAATAAAGTAGCCAAATCTAGGTATATTTCTTTTAGAAAACTTTCCTAGGTGGCTACAATATTAAAAATAAATTGATTTACCTTCTAACAAGTACACACCTCTCCCCTAAAAAATAGACTATTTATGAAACCTTTAAGACCTCTTTAATATTGTTTATAGTGCATAATTATTTATAAGTATAATTTTTTGGAACAAACTTTGCTTTTTAACTTTTATAGTATTTTGCATGGAAGCATATATCAATTAAAAGGATAAAACATGGGTTTTAGAATTAATACAAATATTGGGGC
>JBFFDB010000137.1:0-2787 GCA_041559595.1 Sulfurimonadaceae bacterium | reverse complement strand
TAAAAGACCAACTTTTTTACCTTGTTGAGCTAATGCAATAGCAAGGTTTACTGAAGTTGTTGATTTACCAACCCCACCCTTACCTGAAGAAACCATAACAAAGTTTTTAATATGTGGAGCAATATTTTTACCCTTTGAAGAACTTTCTCTAGGCATTTTAGGAGCGTTAATGTTAATAGCAACATCACTAGCGCCTGCGTTCTTAAGTTCAGTTGTCGCTTCTTCTACAATCTGTTGTGCTACTTCAGGAGCTGATGATGTAACTTCTACTTCAACAGACACTTTAGTACCATCGATTTGAATATTTTTAACAAATCCAAAAGTAACGATATCCTTAGAAAAACCAGGGTATGTAACTTTTGATAATGCGTCTTTTACAATATTTTCATTCATTATATTTCCTTTATAAATTTTTTCATTTTCTCGTTTAAAAAGTTCTTGCTATGTAGCTAAAGTAAACTCTTTTTTTGCATTAGCAGCTGCTTCATCAGCAATTTGCTGGATACCTTCTGGATTACTCATAATCTCTTGAGTGATCTTGTAAGAACAGAATTTAGGTCCACACATAGAACAGAATTCTGCCTCTTTAAATACATCTTGAGGTAGTGTTTCATCATGATATTCACGAGCACGATCACCATCTATTGATAATTCAAACTGTTTTTCCCAATCAAACGCATAACGTGCATCAGACATTGCATCATCAATATCACGTGCACCAGTACGACCACGAGCGATATCAGCTGCGTGTGCTGCAATCTTATAAGCAACAATACCTTCACGTACATCTTCCGCATTAGGAAGACCTAGGTGTTCTTTAGGGGTAACATAACATAGCATCGCTGCACCATGCCATCCACCAATAGCTGCACCCATTGCAGAAGAGATATGATCATATCCAGCTGCAATATCAGTAACTAATGGCCCAAGAATATAAAAAGGTGCTTCATGACAAAGTTCTCTTTGAATTTTCATGTTACGTTCAATTTGATTTAATGGAACGTGACCAGGACCTTCAACCATAACTTGAACATCTCTTTCCCAAGCACGAAGTGTTAAATCACCAAGTACTTTAAGTTCACCTAGCTGAGCATCATCAGAAGCATCTGCTAAACAACCAGGACGAAGTGAATCACCTAATGAAAGAGAAACATCATATTTAGCACAGATATCTAAGATATCATCAAATGCTTCATAAAATGGGTTTTCTCTATGGTAATGCATCATCCATGCTGCCATCAAAGAACCACCACGAGATACAATACCCATCTTACGTTTTGCAACTTTTGGCATAGTTTCTAATAAGAAACCTGCGTGAATTGTAAAGTAAGAAACACCTTGCTGTGCTTGACGTTCTAGTACATCTAACATCTTTTCAATAGTAAGGTCTTCGATCTTATCATTACAATCTGCAATAATCTGATAGATAGGCACAGTACCAATTGGGATAGTAGAGTTAGCAATTACGTTTTTACGAATCTCATCAAGGTCACCACCAGTAGATAAGTCCATAGCTGTATCAGCCTTGAATTTTTGTGAAACCTTAATCTTTTCAATTTCATCTTCTACATTTGAAGCTAAAGCTGATGAACCAATATTTGCATTAATCTTACATGTTGCTGCAATACCAATCGCCATCGGCTCAAGGTTTTTATGGTTAACATTTGCTGGAATAATCATTCTTCCACGAGCAACTTCGCTACGAACCAATTCTGGTTCAAGCTTTTCTAATTTCGCAACATACTGCATCTCTTCAGTAATAATACCCTGCTTTGCGTAAAACATCTGTGTGCGAACTTTGTCACCTTCGCGTTTTTTAAGCCAATCTGTTCTCATAAAAATTCTCCTAAAATATTAAGGGAATACTACACATCTAATTGTAAGTATCACGTAATAATAAATATCAAGTCAAAGTATTTTACTTTCACTTAAGTAAAGTCTCTTAAATCATGCATAGCATTTTAAAGAGTAACACTTAGATAATTAAAATATCTTCACTTGTTTTTCGAAATGTAACACAAACAAGTTAAAAGAAAGCTTTTTATGTGTATAATTTCGTAACACCTGTTACAAATAGGAGCATTTTTGTCTGATTTAACACTCATACTACTTGCAGCTGGGAACTCAACGCGTTTTAAGACCCCAGTTAAAAAACAATGGTTGCGTATCGAGCATCAACCTTTGTGGCACTTTGTTACACAAAAGTTTGAAAATTTTGAATTATTTTCAAATATTATTATCACTGCCCATGAAGATGAAGTCGAATATATGAAATCATTCTGCTCGCACACGATCATTGAAGGTGGAAATACACGACAAGAGTCATTAACAAATGCTCTTGAACATGTAAACACCTCGTATGTAATGGTTAGTGATATTGCTAGAGCTTGTCCTCCTATTGAGTTGATACAAAGACTCATTGAGGAAAAAGACAGTGCAGACTGTGTTGTACCAGTGTTAAGTATGAGTGATACCGTGTCATATGAGGGAAGCAATATCGATAGAGATAAGCTTAAGCGGATTCAAACCCCGCAACTTTCAAAAACACAGGTCTTAAGAAATGCTCTAAATACAGGTGAAGAATTCACTGACGAAAGTTCGGCAATCATCTCTTTTGGTGGTAGCCGTGTAGAAGTAGAAGGGGATGAGTCTGCTCATAAGATAACCCATATAAGTGATATGAAAAACATTCCTTGTCTTGGTTCACCTTCTACTGACACACTTATTGGAAATGGTTTTGATGTTCATGCCTTCGAGCATGACAGGGACATGTTCCTGGGCGGCATT
>JBFFDB010000136.1:0-2825 GCA_041559595.1 Sulfurimonadaceae bacterium | reverse complement strand
TCAGGCTACTATACAGTCTTTGCATTTTTGCTGGCTTGTGTCATCGCACTGTTTACAGCATTAAGTTATATGGAGTTGGCCTCACGTTATCCTGTTAGTGCAGGTGAAGCAGTATACATTCAAGAAGGCATAGGTTTTAAGCCTCTTTCTATAGTCTTTGGTATTTTGATTATGTTGGCCGGATTACTCTCTGCTGCAACAATCTCACATGGGTTTGCTGGGTATTTAAGCCAATTAATAAATATTGATGAGAAGATCGCGATTGTTCTTTTGGTTGTAGTGCTTGTAGCGATTTCTATAAAAGGAATCAAGGCTAGTGTTACAGCTGCATCTATACTTACACTAGTAGAGATATTTGGCCTCTTGCTGATCATCTATTATGGCTTTGGTGAGATAACAGATCCAAGTATCAGCTACACAGCATTTGTTCCCGTATTTAAGTTTTCTGATGTTTCACTAGTATTTGTTGGAGCATTCTTGGCCTTTTATGCATTTATTGGTTTTGAAGATATGGTAAACATCGCCGAGGAAGTTAAAGAACCCAGCAGAACATTTCCTATTGCTATCATATTGGCTTTGCTAATCTCAACAATACTTTATGTCCTTATTGTTATGGTCGCCTTACAAACACTTTCATTGGATGAGTTGCAACAATCTTCAGCTCCTTTTTCTGATATTTATAAAAAACTTACCGGAAAAGAACCGATTGTCATCTCAATGATAGGGGCCTTTGCTGTGATCAACGGTGCGCTGATTCAGATTATAATGGGTTCAAGAATCTTATACGGTATGGCAGTTAAAGGTTGGTTGTATAAAAGCTTGGCTGAGGTTTCACATATTACAAAAACACCGATCAAAGCGACAATAACAGCAGGTGTAATCACAATCACTTTTGCACTACTTTTTGATATTGTCTCTCTTGCCAGTTTGAGTAGTATGCTGACCTTAGTTATATTTACCTTGATAAACGTTGCATTGATTCGAATCAAACTGACTAGACCAGCTCCAGAAGGTGTGCTAGTGATTCCGTCATGGATGCCTTGGTGTGGTGTAGCTTTAAACATGCTTTTGGTGGGTATGACACTGTTTGTTCAGGTATGAAATAATCAAGAAAGGTTAGAGATGAACCGTAGAGAATTAATTGAATCACTGTCAATGCGTGGCATTTTAAAAAGCCCACGATTGATAGAAGCGTTTGAGACAGTTGATAGAGTCGATTTTGTAGCAGAAGAACTCAGACATATGGCTTATGAGGACCGCCCTTTACCGATAGGATTAGGACAGACCATCTCCCAGCCTTACACAGTCGCTTTTATGCTTGAGCTCTTACAGCCATGTGCTAGTGACAGGGTATTGGATGTAGGGTCTGGTTCAGGTTGGACGACAGCTTTACTTGCAAGTGTGAGTAAGCATGTTGATGCGGTCGAACGCATTGAAGAGTTAGTGGAGTTTTCAAAACAAAACCTGTCTAAATATAATTTTAACAATGTCAGTGTACATCAGGCTAAACAGACTTTGGGACTTCAGGGTAAAAATTTTGACAAGATCCTAGTCTCCTGTGCTGCTGACGAAATCCCACAATCCCTTCTAAGACAGCTTTTACCTAAAGGCATCATGGTGATTCCAGTAAACAATAGTATTATTAAAGTGATGAAAAGCAGGGATGGATCATTGAAAATGGAAGAATACCCAGGTTTTGTCTTTGTACCATTGATCAGAGATGATGTATAAAGCACTCATTTTTAAATAGGCTATAATTCCGACATGATTTATGAATATAATAATGAAACATATGATTTAAGTAAGGTCACACGTCTATATCCTGCAGCAGTTATTGAAGTGCCCGGAGGGGACAGTGCACAAGTGTCATTGGAGTGGGCTGACTTAAAAAAAGACAAGATAAATATTGCCTATTATGTGCTTGTCTTTGATTTTGATCCGGTTGGGGAAGTCCCGACGAATAGAAAAGAACTCAAATGTGACAGTAAAGAAGACCTTTTTTCTGTAATGCAAGAGGTAAATGTTTATTTTAGCAAGAAATAGATTTCAAATATGAGGTCTAACAGCTCTCTACCAAAAATCCTATCTATCTCCATTCCTGCGGCTTTAAAAAACCTATTAGATATGATACAGGTAATTATTGACCTGTTAATGGTTGGTTCTTTAGGAGTGATTGCTTTAGCTTCCGTTGGTCTTGGTCTGCAATTTGTGATGGTGCTCAATGCTATTATGACCATCTATATAGTAGGTGGTAATGCCGTTATCGCAAGACATATTGGTGCAAGACGATTTCATAGAGCGAACATTGCTTTTTTTAACCTTTTTCTTCTTGCCTTATTCCTCTCTGTTATATCTTTGTTTATTGGTTATGCTGGGGCCAAACATTTTTATTTATGGATGGGAACAGGTGAAGCAGTCGCCGATTTGGGTACTGTATATTTTGGTACACTATCTTTGGGTATGCCACTTATCTTCTTGGATGCACTTTTCTTTAATGCCCTTAGTGCCGCTGCAAAAACAAATATATCTTTATATATCAAGATCGCCTCGGCTATACTGAACATTTTTTTAAACTATACGCTTATCTTTGGACACTTTGGGTTTGATGCGATGGGAGTGCAGGGTGCAGCTATTGCAACCGTTATCTCTTATGGCTTTAATGTCGTGATCTATTCTATTATGGTTTCCAGACGGAATTGTATTTTGCAGTTTTATATCTATTTTTCAATTGAGAGTATGAAAAGTATATTTAGGATTGGAATACCTGCAAGTATAGAACGTTTTATCACTGTAAGCTCATTTATGGTTTTTGTAATGGTGATTAC
>JBFFDB010000135.1:0-2863 GCA_041559595.1 Sulfurimonadaceae bacterium | reverse complement strand
TTTTGTCTCAAAAGCAGTTTCAAACTCTTCTTGAAACTCATCCAAGAAGTCATCTATATCTTCTGGCTCTTCAAATGGGATCTCAAAGTTCATCATCGTATCTTCTGCGCGACCTGCAACAGGAACATAAGAGACTTTACCTCCTAAGTTCTCAACAATAGCCTCATCCAGTGGTTTGAACATTTCGATGAATGGTTCTCTAACCTTTGGGTCTGATATCTCTAAAGTATCTAGCATAGCCTCTGGCGTTAGGTGTGCAACGATTGTTTTCATATCTTTTTGCGTTCTGTACGTTAAAAGGTTAAATGGCGTAAAAGCTCCAATACGAGGGTCGATATTTAATAGCGGTCGCACATCTTTATCGTTAACTAAAGAGTTGAAGGCTATGTTATCTAAGGCTGTCTCACCAAACTTTTGAGCATATACCGCTTGTACATTATGGTGTGGATCATTAACAAAGAAGCCTATGTCAGCTAGAGAATCTACAAATGGGAAAAACTTCTCATCTATGTTTTCATCATGGGTATAAACAATGGCTAAATTTTTATTATCAGATGGAGTGAACTTAACATCACCTTCTTGTGGCACAGCAAAAGCACTAATGCTTAACAGAGCAGGGATAAGAAGTTTGTTTAATACTTTCATTATTATCCTTTAAAGTTTTCGTACTTAGTCATAAAGTAGAAATAAGATTTAAGAGAATTAGTATAGCTTTTTTTGAAGTAATTAAAATTAAAAGTAGAGGTTAATGAGTATAAGCTTGTTACTTGTTACCAAGTAGCAAGCTTAGAAGAAAGGAAGGACTATGGTTTGATTTCGTTTACAACGTCTTCAATCAGTTTTTGTGCTTCGATAAGCGTACCAAATGTTTTCTTGTCACTGATGTCTAAGTCAGTAGCAGAAATCCAGTTATCAACTGATGGGAATCCCATATGTACAGTATCTTCATTTACTTTTTTGTAGATGTAGTATGTACATGGAGCAAATGCACCAACTTCTGGATGTTCTTGGTGAATCGGGAAGATTACATCAAGTTTACAGATAGAGTATGTATCATAGATTTCGTAATCCGTTAACCCACCTTCAGCAAATTCAGATGCGAAGTCAACAAACCCTGGGAAAAGGAAACCGATAGGCTCTAATTCACCTTCGAATTCAGCTTCAAAATCATCTTTTGCACTTGCGCGCTCATCAGCATCTTCACCTTCAAAAACAGTAGTAAATTTAGTTGAATAGTCAACTTCCATTCCTGCTACGTTCTTGTATGAAAGTTCTTTAAAGTGACCACCTGGAAGTGCAGCACGTAGAGCTTTTTCTAATAATTGAGAGTAAGCGATCAAGTCTGGATTATCCATAGGGATTTGAGTTACACGTGACATACCTCTAAGTGTAAGTGAAGAGATGCTCATTGTCTTACCGTTAGATAAATCATCATCTCTGTTTGAATAAAGAGACATACTTAGTGGAGACAAAAGACCAATGCTTGGATAGTTTTTAGCTAATTTACGAGTAAGTTCTGACTCATGCGTTGTGAACAGGTGGTATGTTTCATAAAATGTTGCACCAAAACGTGGTTTGAACGGAGAGTTCATGTTGTTGTTACCATCAATACTGAAACCAGTATCTTCAAATGCTTTTTCAATTGTAGCCGCAGTGATCTTGCCATCTGTGTTAGCTACTGTAAAGATACGAATATCTTGACCGTCATTGATACCAGCAACAGTTGGAGCTTTTCCTGAACATGCAGTTAATGCGAATGCTACTAGAGCACTTACTAAGATTGAGTAAATCTTTTTCATTTGTTTCCTTAATTTTGATTTATGAGTGTAGAGATGCATAGTTAGGCCTAATACAGCTCATTTATAACTTTAGAGAAGGATTTTAACACTATTTATATCTAGATTGACTTAAGATTTATATATAAACGCAATCTTCATTCGAGAGGCTTCCGTTAGTAATCGCTTTTGCAAAGATCCCACGGTGTTCTTTTAATAATTTAGGCGCCTTTGCATCAACTTTTGATAGGCCTTTGCACAGGGTACAGTTTTGTGTTATTTCCAAGGTAACTGTACCTAGATTCAACCTGTCACCAACATTTAGGTCATAGGGGTTAAAGTCCATCAAGATGTTTTCACCTAAAGAGCCGTAAGGCATTATAATGCCCTCTTTCTGCGCTAAGGTATAGCTTTCTATTGAACTAAGCAAGATAGAGCGATGTGGGTCTTTAGAATAGAACTTATCACCAAGAACACCATTTTCATCTAAGGTGATAGTGTTTTGTTCTATGGTCTTGGTGATCCCTTCATCATCTTTAATTGATATAAACAGTTGAAGTATCTTGCCTACAGGGGTTTTACTCATTCTTTTTGCCTTCTTCGTAATCGACTATATCCATGCTTTTATACGCACCGCTTATGACATAGTTTAATGAGGTTGGAAAGTTCTTTTCATCAATGTATCCCACTTCAGCATGGATGATCTTACTCTGCTCATCAAGAAAGATTGATGAGGGATACATGTTGTATCCTATATGTTTTGCAAAAGATCTTCCATCTCCTGTGAAGTCATTATAAAAAATAGTATTATCATCAAATATATTAATATGAATCTCAAGGAAGTTATTTTTAATGAGAGGACGTACTATGTCATCATCGAGTGTGAATGAGATCATACTGTCACAATAGCCACAGTCTGTTCGGTGTAAAAATATGAAAACTTTTTTATTTATGGCGGTAGCTTCTTTTACAAGCTCATTGATATTGATATCTTTGGCATAAATAATAGTTTGAAGGAGTGTTAAAAGAAGCAGGAGTGAAGTGATTAGTTTTAGCAAGGCTGTACTTTTAAAGTAGTTGAAGAGGGA
>JBFFDB010000134.1:0-2923 GCA_041559595.1 Sulfurimonadaceae bacterium | reverse complement strand
GTTAAATTGTAGAAAGATTGATTACGGGCAACACCCGTAAATCAATTAGATAGGTAAAACTCTAATCTTCTGAGAAAGCTTCTCTTTTAAAGAAGACTCAATTGCATAAAGTGTACCTGTTGAAGATGATGCACAACCGTTACATGCACCAAGGTAACGAATATATACGTCGATATGTTCATCTGATGACTTAACATCAATAACTTCCATATCTCCACCATCCATTACTAGAAATTGACGAATGTTCTCATCAACTACTGCATCAATAGCTTTGATCTTTTGAACAAGAGTCATTGCTTCAAAGTCACCCTTTTGGCCAGCGTCAGCTGCTGCTGCCATTCTCTCTTGATCCATCTCTTTACGTGTGTTATCAAGGATATCTACTAGATAGTATTCTCTATCTTCATGTCCACCCGGTTTGATACATGACTTACAAAAACCACCAGCTTTAGTATAATCAGTAATCTGCTCAACTGTTGTCAAGTCATTTAACTTGATAACTTCTTGAAGCGTTGTAAGAGAAACACGTGCACATTCACACACGATGATCTCAGTTTCAAATGTTGCTTCATCAACACCAAGATACATACCTGCAGCTTTTTTGATAACATCATACGCCATTACTGAACAGTGCATCTTTTGAGGCGGAACAGCAGGAGTGTCTGGATTATCACGAAGAGCAAACTCAACGTCAATATTTGTAATTTTAACTGCTTCTTGAACTGTCTTACCAATACAAAGTTCTGTCATTACATCTGACGATGCGATAGCTGTACCACAACCAAAAGATTTAAACTTAGAGTTAACGATCTTGTCGTCTTTAGGATCAACTTCCCAGTATAAACGTACCGCGTCACCACAGCTCTCTGCACCAAAGTCAGCAACAATAAGTTTGTTACCATGAGACTCTGCTTCTTCTGGAAAGATCTCACCCTGGTGTTGAGGGTTATTCATCAATGTTGTTACTTTATTTGAATACGAATCCCATAGAGACTCGCCTAACATGTCATTTTTTGCCATAATATTCTCCTTTTCTAATTTCTAATTTTTAGTGGTGGTGAAGTTCGCATTCACGAACCTCTCCGCCTGCAGTTGGTCCAACTTTAGCATATGAGCTAGAGATAGCACGTAAACGGTGTACACCTTCTGTAAAAGTCTTGATTGCAAAATCAACTTCTTCATCTGTTGTAAAACGGCTAAGGCTTAAACGCATACCTGTGTGAGCAAGTTCATTGTCAGCACCGATTGCAAGCATTACCGTATTACCTTCAAGGTCTTCTGATGCACAAGCACTTCCTGTTGATGCACCGATCATTGCGTTGTTAAGGTCCCAAAGCATACCTTCACCCTCAACACCTCTTACTGAGATAAGAATAGTGTTTGGTGTACGGTTTGCACGATCTCCAACAACAAATACATCTTCTAATTTAAGAAGTGCATCTTCAATGCGGTTACGCTTTTCAGCTATAGCAGCCATCTTTGCTTCCATATCAGTTGTCGCGATTTCAAGTGCCATACCCATACCGATAATACCTGGTACATTTAGTGTTCCTGAACGACGTCCACCCATTTGATCTCCACCATGTAAAAGAGGAGTTAGTTTACGTGAGTTCTTGATATAAAGAGCACCTACGCCCTTTGGACCATGAAATTTATGCGCAGAAAAAGACATAAATGCAATGTCCATTTCAGATACATTAACTGGAATCTTACCAACTGCTTGAACTGCATCAGTGTGGAAAAGAACACCTTTTTCTTTACAAACTTCAGAAATCTCTTTAATTGGAAAGATCATTCCTGTCTCATTGTTTGCCCACATAACTGAAACAAGTGCTGTTCTGTCTGTGATAAAAGACTTAACGGTATGTGCTTCAACAATACCTTGTTCATTTACTGGAAGATACGTTACTTTTACACCACAATGCTCTTCTAAATACTTACATGTAGCTAAGACAGAAGGGTGTTCAATCTCAGTCGTTACAATGTGGTTTTTGTCGCCATGTTGCATTAGGTCAGACCAGATAGATTTAATAACCCAGTTGTTTGACTCTGTTGCACACGAAGTAAACACGATATCATCATTGTCATTTGCACCAATTCCAGTGTAAACTTGATCAATCGCCTTTCTAAGTGCTGGATGCGTCTTTGTTCCAAACTTATGTAAAGAGTTTGGATTACCAAACATCTCTGTCATATATGGTAGCATCGCTTCAACAACCTTTGGGTCCATCTGAGTTGTTGCATTGTTATCTAAATATGCTTGCATGTATTTCCTTTAATTAAGTATCTATATGATTATCAAAACTACGCGTTTTATTTTGGTTTTTGATAATAATACTCATAATTTTTAAATAGGACAGATTTTGTCCTCTTTTGATAACGGTATAATAATAGGTATTTGTTAAGTTTATGCTTAAGATTATTTTTTAGAAATTTTTGCTTAAGATTACTTTTAGTTGATGGGCTATCTGTTCATCAGAGAAATAAGAGTTTGAATACTCTCTTCATAGTCTGAGATAAAATGAGAACCTTGAGAAATAAACTTCACCATCTCTTCTTTTTTAGCAATAGCCTCATCAAGTTCTGAATCATTTCCAGCAGTATATGCTCCAATACGGATAAGGACTTCGTTTTCTTTTAATAATGTATATAAACGTCTAAATTTTCGTGCTGCTTCAAAATGCTCAGGTGAGATAATATCATTCATCACCCGTGAAGCAGAATTCAGTATATGGATAGGGGGATAGATACCAAAGTCAGTTAACTCACGTGAGAGAACAATATGCCCATCTAAGATTGAACGCGACTGATCAGCAATAGGGTCATTCATATCATCACCTTCGACCAAGACCGTAAAAAAAGCAGTGATAGAGCCTTTTCCTTCTTCTTTTCCTGCCCGTTCCATTAGCTGTGGAAGTAAGGT
>JBFFDB010000133.1:0-2925 GCA_041559595.1 Sulfurimonadaceae bacterium | reverse complement strand
TAGCAGTTGTAAAAGCACATAACTCTCTTCTTCTTGAGTCTGCGTATGCTGCAGCCTATGCAATTGAACTTTTACACACATACTCTCTTATTCATGATGACCTTCCAGCTATGGATGATGCTGACTTAAGACGTGGCAAACAGACACTTCATGTTAAGTATGATGAGGTAACTGCTGTTCTAGTGGGAGACGCTTTAAACACACACGCTTTTGAGGTATTGGCTACTTCTTCATTCTCGGATGAGGTAAGAGTGAAGCTTATTCATACGCTTGCGTCTAATGGTGGACTAGGTGGGATGGTACTTGGTCAAGCGATTGATTGCCATTTTGAAAATCAGCCTTTGAGCCTAGATCAGATTAAAATCCTGCATATTAATAAAACAGCGAAACTAATTGCGGCAGCTTTAAAGATGGGTGCTATTATTGCGGGTCAAAAAGAGTTAGCACAAAGCTTATATGACTTTGGCATCAAGCTTGGTCTTTTATTCCAAGTTCAAGATGATATTTTAGATGTGACTCAAAGTTCAGAAGAAGCGGGAAAGACGACGCAAAATGATGGCGATAAAAACTCATTTGTAACGCTACTTGGATTAGATGGAGCGATGAAAGAAGCAGATGAATTAGCCCTAGATTTAAATGAACAACTTAAAAGTTTTGAGCCTAAACTTTATCAGGAACTTTCACCTATACTTTCAAAGTATTTAGCAAGACATAAATAAATTAGAGTCCACTGCGGTGGATTTTTATTTATTTACACCCAACAAAGGACAATCATGCGTCAAAAGATGGCAGATAGTATTAGATTTTTAGCAGCAGATATGGTTCAAGCAGCCAATTCAGGTCACCCAGGTGCACCTATGGGTCTTGCAGATATTGCAGTAGTACTGAGTGAGCATCTTTCTCATAATCCTAAGAACCCTTCATGGCTAAACCGTGACCGTCTTGTTTTTTCAGGTGGACATGGAACAGGTCTTATCTACTCTTTATACTACTTATGGGGATATGGACTTGAACTTGAAGACCTTAAGAATTTCCGTCAGTTAGATTCAAAAACACCAGGTCACCCTGAGTTTGGTCACACTGCAGGTATAGAGATTACAACCGGTCCTCTTGGTCAGGGTATTGCTAATGCTGTTGGTTTTTCTATGGCATCTAAGTATGTTGGCGCGCAAACAAACTCTGAGACAGCTAAAGTAATCGATCATCATGTATATTGTTTATGTGGAGACGGTGACTTAGAAGAAGGTATCTCATATGAAGCATGTTCAATTGCTGGGCATAACAAGCTTGATAACCTTATCTTGATCTATGACTCAAACAATATCACGATTGAAGGTTCAACTGATCTTTCTATCTCTGAAAATATTCAGAAGCGTTTTGAAGCACAAGACTGGGATGTTCAAGAGATTGACGGTCACAACTTTGAAGAGATTGATGCTGCTATTATTAAGGCAAAGGCTTCTTCTAAACCATCTCTAATCATTGCGAACACTCTAATCGCTAAGGGTGCTGGCGAGCTTGAAGGTTCTCACCATGCTCATGGTGCTCCTCTTGGTGATGATGTTATCGCAAAAGCCAAAACTGCTGCTGGATTTGATCCAGAAAAGAAATTCTTTGTTGATGAAGATGTTATGGCACGTTTTAGATGCGCCATAGAAGCGGGTGACTTAGCTGAACGCGAATGGAATCACCGTCTTAAAACACTTCCATTGATGGAGCAAAACGAGGCCCTTGATGGACTTAATAATCCTGATTTTTCTCGTATCCAATGGCCGACTTTTGATAAGGCAGATGCAACACGTTCAACAAATGGAAAAATACTTAATGCAGTAGCAAAAGCAATCCCAGGTTTTCTTGGTGGTTCTGCTGATCTTAGTCCATCAAATAAAACGGATATGAAAGATATGGGAGTTTTCCCTAAGGGTAAGAATATCTACTTTGGTATTCGTGAACATGCTATGTCTTCAATCTGTAATGCGATCGCACTTTATGGTCCACTTATTCCATTTTCGGCGACATTCTTTGTCTTTTCTGACTACCTAAAACCAGCGGCTCGTATCGCTGCACTTACGGGTATCCAGCAGTTATTTGTATGGACACATGATAGCATTGGTGTAGGTGAAGATGGTCCAACTCACCAACCTATTGAGCACCTTTCACAGTTTCGTGCGTTGCCAAACTTTTATGTATGGCGTCCAGCTGATGGAAATGAAAATGTAGAAGCATGGAAGGTAGCCTTAGCAATGACTAAGTCGCCGTCTGCTTTTGTATGTTCTCGTCAAAATCTTGCACTTCTTCCATCAGCAGTATGTGGTACTGCGGCTAAGGGTGGATATCTTTTACAAGAATCAGCTAATGCAAGTATCACATTAATGGCTTCAGGTTCTGAGGTTGAGTTAGCTATGCAGACAAAAGATACTCTAGCGGCTAAGGGCGTTAATGCAAATGTTGTCTCTGTTCCATGTTTTGACCTTCTGATCGAGCAGGATAAGGCATACCTAGACTCTATTATAAAAACAGACAGAGTTGTTGCTATAGAAGCTGCACGTGGTCTTGAATGGTACAGATTTGCAGATGAGATTATCAATATGGATACTTTCGGTGCATCTGCTCCTGCTGGTCAGCTTTTTGAAAAGTTTGGCTTTAATGCTGAAGCTATCGCTGCAAAACTAGCGTAAGCGGTTTCGCACAGCAAAAAATTTCTTTAGAAGAATTTTTACTTTTCTTTAGAAATTTTCATAAACTACTTACTCTCTCTAACTAGATGTTTTCTTTTTTAATTTTTCTAACTTCCTTGATACATAATCTATAAGTTTTATTAATGTTGTTAAAGCGTAAATAAGTTCCAAAAGATAGAATTACAGAATGAAAAAATATTATTTAACATTAATTGGACTGTTTATGTCTGCCTGTATGGATACAGTT
>JBFFDB010000132.1:0-2989 GCA_041559595.1 Sulfurimonadaceae bacterium | reverse complement strand
TCGTCTCGTTTAATAAGCCAAAATACTCTTTCGGTTCTGAAGCTGAAGCAAGACGAAACATCAATTGATCTTTTGAAGCATTTAATGGTCTATTAGAAAGTACACGAAGTCCATTTTCTTTCGCCCAATGTGCACATACCAGGCCCTCTTTTTCAAGAAGATTGATCGGCAGTTCGATAGTGGAAAAATGGTGTTGTGCATTTCCAATTTCAAAAGCAGCTTTAGTTGCCATTGCAACAAGGTCTTCATAAGGCAAGAAGTACAAAGCATTCTCATCTAAAGAAAAGGAGTTTGAGCTAATTCCATAAGATAGTATACGTCCTTCTTTTACTTCTGTTTCCAAGAGCATAAAAGCATCAAGAATTCTATCAAGCATGATCATTTGAGCTTCAGGTCGCTGATTCTCATCTTTGATCGAATGCATAAGGTAATATTCTGGATTATGGAGAAGATAGCAATCTAATTGCTTTAATCCCAAACGCTCTAAGGATTTTGTTAGCTCTGCCTTAATAAAACCTGGATGGATAGAGTGATAACAGACTTCATTATATTTTACAATGTCGAGTGCTTCAATCATTTCCTCATTCTTCTTTATCTCTTCGAGTAAAGAACCTTGAATATATCCACACTTAGAGACAATCTCTAAGTCATCAGGCTTATGTCCACCATATGTATCATTAATGACTTCTGCTATTAAACGCTCAGCGTCACCATTCATATAGTTTGTTGAAGTATCAATAAGTCTAATACCCTCTTTGAGTGCCAGAGTTAATGCTGCTTTGTGTTCAGGGTCATCTAAACCTGTTCTATATGTGCCAAATGCTAATTTAGTGTTCATTGTAAATACCTGTAAAAATTTTAAAGAAAGTATATCGGAAGAAGTTGAGGGGAAACCCCTCAGAAAGTGTTTAGTTTAAGACTAAACGAACTCGATGAATGCCATAGTAGTAGCATCACCACGACGGATACGTGTACGAGTAATACGTGTATATCCACCGTTACGCTCTTTGTAAGCAGGAGCGATTTCGTTAAGAAGTTTCTTAGTAGCTTCTTTGCTTTGTAGTGCAGCAAATACTTCACGGTGAGCGTTAGCTTCACCAGTACGTGCAACAGTTACAAGTTTTTCTGCATAAGAGCGAAGTTCTTTCGCCTTAGGAACTGTTGTTTCAATCTTACCATTCTCGATTAAAGCGATAGTAAGGTTCTTAAGTAATGCAGCTCTATGTGAACTAGTTCTACCTAATTTTCTATATCCATGACGGTGTCTCATCAAGAATCCTTTTTATTTATTCTGCTTCGATTTTCTTTTTAACAGCGCTAACTACTTCATCAGAAAGGTCAGCACCTACAGCAAAGCCATATTCAATGATCTTATCAACGATCTCTTCATATGATTTTTTACCTAGGTTTTTAACATTTTTAAGATCTGCTTCACTCATCATAACGATCTCACCGATAAACTTTACAGCTGATCTGTCAAGACAGTTAAAACTACGTGCGCTAAGACCTAAGTCTTCGATACGACCCATAAGTTTTTTGATCTCTGGAGTCTCATCAACACGCTCAACTGTTGTTGGCGCAGCTACTGAGATTTCTGAGTTAAAAACAGCCATTTGAGCATACATAACTTCAAGAGCATTTTTAAATGCATCTACCGGACCGATTTGGCCGTCAGTTACGATATTCATAATAACTTTTTCAAAGTTCGGGTTATCTTCAACCAAAACATTGTCAATCTCATAAGTTGCTTTACGCACAGGCGTAAAATATGCATCTAGAGGAATATATCCCTCATCAAGGTCTTCACGAATGTCTTCACTAGGAACATATCCGATACCTTGATAGATTTTAAGTGTAAATGTTAATGTCGCATCTTCATTCAGTGTTGCCAAGAATGCTTCAGGAGTAACAACTTCTACTTGATCATTAGAAAGATCAGCACCTGTGATCTCTTTTGGACCTGTAAATGTATAACTTACTTCAGCACTTGTTTCATCATTTTTCAATTTAAAACGAATTGACTTTAAATTGATAATAAACTCAGAAACATCTTCAAGCATACCACGGATGCTATCAAATTCATGTTTTGCACCCTCAACTTTGATTGCTACTGGAGCGTAACCTTGTGAGCTACTAAGTAGGAATCTACGAAGTGGGTGAGCAAGAGAAACAGCATAACCTACCTCAAATGGGTAAGCAATAATGTTTGCTTCATTGTCGCTGATATTTTCAACTACAAACTCTTGTGGCAATAACGGTGAAGTCTTGATCTTTTTCATTTACGCCCTTTTACTTATTTCGAGAATAATTCTACGATTAAACGTTCTTCTACTGGAATAACTACTTCTTCACGTTCTGGAAGACGAGTAAAGATACCGAATACTTTTTCAGCTTCAACATCTACCCATTCAGCGATACCAGTTTGATTTGTTAATTCCATTGCACGTACAACTTGTGTATTTGCTTTGCTTGACTCACGTACTTCAACTTTCTGTCCCGGTTTAACACGGTATGAAGGGATATCAACACGCTTGCCATCTACTAGGATATGACCATGGTTTACGAATTGACGAGCAAAACGACGAGTCGATGCAAATCCCATTCTGTAAACTACATTGTCAAGACGCTGCTCAAGAAGCATTACAAGGTTAGTACCTGTATTTCCTGTACGACGTTTTGCTTCAGCAAATAAAGCACGAAGTTGCTTTTCAGAAACACCGTACATGAATTTAGCTTTTTGCTTTTCATTTAATTGAAGACCGTACTCAGAAACTTTCTTACGACGCTGACCATGTTGACCAGGTGCGAATGGACGTTTTTCTAAAGCAGATTTTCCTGCAAGACGACGCTCACCTTTCATATTAAGGCTTACACCGAATCTTCTTTCGATTTTTTCTACTGGACCTCTATATCTTGCCATCAGTAACTCCCTTAAACTCTACGACGTTTTGGTGCGCGACAACCATTATGTGGAAGTGGTGTTACGTCT
>JBFFDB010000131.1:0-3062 GCA_041559595.1 Sulfurimonadaceae bacterium | reverse complement strand
AGTGCCGCCCATTCAAAGAACCCAATCTCATCGAGCACCATAGAAAGAATGATAATCCCGATAAAAGAAAGGGTTGCATCCCAGACTATGCTTGTTACCGTCCACACATCCGATAAAGAGACCACTCCAAGAATAATGGCAAAAACAGCGCCTATAACAGCAGTCGTACCGATTTGTAATCCTTTGGGTTGCCAGATAACAAAGATAAGCGTGATAATAAAAAGAACTGAAGCTAAGATCATTCGCATAACTCCTTTTCTACGATAGGAAGCAGTTGTGTCTCTATCTCCATCATGGTATCGACAAAGGCCTCTTCTCCTTTTCCATCTGGGTCTTCAAAACCAACATGAATCACCTTGACTGTCTTTGGAAAAACCGGACAGGTCTCATTCGCATGATCACAGACAGTAACAACAAGGTCAAACTCTTCATCTATCACCTTGTCAATCGTCTTAGAGTGATACTCATCTCTCCACATATCATGTTCTTGTAATAGCTCTTTAGCAAATGGATTCACACGTCCACTCGCTTTTACACCCGAACTATACGCCTGTATACATCTGTCTAACTTCGCATTGATCAAGGCTTCTGCGATAATAGAACGACACGAATTTCCCGTACATAGGATTAAAACTTTCTTCATAAACTGCAACTCTCTTTTTGTATCTTTTGTAACACTGGCAACTTGATATCTAAATGACGTATCTCTTCAATCGCCTCCGTTCTAAACCTATCAAGAGGTGAACGTATTTCATAATACGCCCATGTTCCCTTACGTTCTACTCGCAAAAACCCACCATCTTTTAAAATCTTTAGATGACGTGAAAGACGTGACTGGATCATCTCAAGGGAGTTTTGAAGGTCACATACACATAAGGGACCATGCTCATCCAAAAAACGAATGATTAGAACCCGCGTCTCATCATTAAGCGCGGAGATAGTGTTTAGATAGTTGTCCATCTAACAACTTCCGCCTGAAGACCATTTTCCATTTTTTGAAAAGGTCGGTGTACAACATCCTGTTCCACCTGTAAATTCATCTCCACCAAAAAACTCGATCTCTTCCATAGTGTGATAATTTTCCCAGATAATATCTTGAGGGTCTTGAACCCAGTACTTTTTAGAACTTGCGTAACAACATTGAGCTTCATCTTGTTTCTGCCCTGTGATTTTCGCTTTTAAAAGTCTGTCTTCCACTTCTGCTAAGGCCTCATCACTGTCCATTTGCAAGCCTAAGTGATTTAGTCCTTGTTTATCACGTCCTGACGAGATAGCCATATTAACAGCCGGGTCATCCACTAACCACTGAACGTAATCTTCTTTTTCTTTCGTTGGTTCCATGCCAAATAAGGCAGTATAAAACTTTTTACTCTCTTGCAAATCTTTAACTGAAATATGGATATGTAAACGTTTCATCATGGCTCCTTAATAAATTTTTTTGAATTATAGCCAACTAATTATAATACATCAAGATATATTGATATATTAAAAGTTACGAACCCCTTTATTTTTTTCGCCAACTACGCCTAAATTAACCGTATCTTTAAGAATAAGTGCGCATAATAATTGTAATTTTTTCAAAAGGAAGCAAATGCGTAATTTATTATTACTAGCAATGGCAATGACAGCTCTTATCTTTAGCGGTTGTTCATCTAAAGAAGTGGTTGCAGGATACACTGGACCAAAAGAGGTTAGCACTTATTTTAATGCACCTGAAGCAAGTGCTCAAGAAGTAAAAGATGCTCTTACCGCTCAAGGTTTTGAAATCCTGGGTACAACTAAGGTTACTAAACAAAAAATGGAAGTAATCGTTTTTACTCACCCTCACCTTAAAGCACTTGCAAACAAGCCAGGTCGTGGTTTTCTTGCAGGTTCTATGCGTGCTTTAGTAAATACAGCTGATAAAAATGTTCGTATTACAAATCCTCGTTACTTTACACGTGCTTTCTTACAGGCTGACTATAAGCTAGATGATGAAAAGCCCTTATTAGAAGCTTTAAATAAAGCATTCCCAACACTTACACCTTCTGCTGATAAGTGGGAGTTTGATGGTCTTTCTAATTACCAGTTTATGATTTCACGTCCTTATTACCAAGATACAATTGAAGTTCAAGAAGGCGCTCAGGCTGACCTTGAAGCAAAGCTAGAGAAAAAAGCAAAGAAAAACCTTGTTTTCAAACTTCAACTTGATGAAGGAAGAACACTATATGGTGTAAACCTTGGAAAACGTACAATGAAATTTCCGGATAAGATTGGTACTGCTAATGCAGGTCTTCTTCCATGGATGGTTCTTATAGAAAATGGAAAAGCTACAGCAATGAGAGCTGATTACTATATCGCTATCTCTTACCCACTTCTTGACCTTATGGGATTTGCAACGATTATGACAGTGCCAGGTGCTGTTATCAAAGACCTTGAAAAGTACATGAAGTAATCTCTTTTTGTGGCCTTTAACAAGGTCACATCCTTCTGTTTTAGACCTTAGTGGTAAAATCCAAACTTACTTTTGTCCCTTGCGACTTTATCGAACTCACACTTACTAGAATTCCATACTCATCAGCAATCTTTTTCACAATGCTCAAACCAACACCAAAACCACCTGCGTACTTTGTTTGTCTATTATAAGGTTCAAAGATCTGTGACACCTTATCCTCATCAATGCCGATACCATGGTCCTCAATACTAAATAGACCTTCTTTTAAAGAAAGCTCTATCTTGGACTCAGGAAGTGAATACTTTATGGCATTACCGATAAGGTTTCCAAAAAGCATACTAAGTTTTGCCTCATCGATTTGAAACATAAAAGACTCTGCTTCCAAGTTCAGCACTATCTTTTTTGTCTCACTAAGTTCTTGGTAATAGTCCACACTCTTAAGTAGTACTTCGTGTATATCAATGTACTCAGTACTCTTTTCTTGTGAATCAAAAGAGAGATAAGAGAGTGCCGAATAGATATCAAAAAGTTGTTTTGTACTAATAGAGATGTTCTTTAAAATCTTTTCATCATAAGACTTGCTTTTTAAAGCACGTGAAACACTCATACTTAAGGCTGTAATAGGTGT
>JBFFDB010000130.1:0-3103 GCA_041559595.1 Sulfurimonadaceae bacterium | reverse complement strand
ATCGGACAGTTCTATGAAGGAAGAAAACGCTACCCTATTCGTGTCCGATACAAAAAAGAGTTAAGAGATCGTATTGATGAACTTAAAAAGGTACTCGTCCCAAGTCCGCTGGGACAACACATACCTCTTTCCCAACTTGCTGACATTCAAGTCGTGACGGGGCCGGCTGTCATCCAGTCTGAAAACGGGATGCTTAGATCCCTCGTTCTATTAAATGTTAGAGACCGTGACTTGATTGGTTTTGTGGAAGAAGCAAAAAAACATATTGAGAAAAATGTCGACATACCCAAAGGATACTCCATCGTTTGGGCCGGCCAGTATGAAAGTCAGGTCAGATCGAACAATAGACTGATGATCCTCGTTCCTTTGGCACTGTTTATTAATTTAATACTTATCTATTTAGGAATCAAGAACTTACGAAATGCAACCATTATATTCAGTGCCGTCCCGATTGCATTTGCAGGTGGTCTCATTCTTTTATGGATCGGGGGCTTTAATACCTCAGTCGCTGTTTGGGTAGGCTTTATAGCACTTTTTGGTATTGCTGTAGATGATGGTGTTCTTATGGTCACCTTTCTTCAACAGAGCATAAAAAAGAATTCACCAAAAGATTGGAATGGCTTGAAGGAAAGTATCATCGAAGCAGGTTCAAGAAGAATCAGACCGCTTATCATGACAACTGTGACAACAGTTGCCGCGCTCTTACCTATTATGTGGGCGACAGGTACGGGAAGTGAAGTGATAAAACCCATGGCTATTCCGACTTTGGGGGGTATGTTGGTTGAACTTGTTACTTTGTTTGTTGTTCCTGTAGTTTTTTCATATTTTGAACATCGAAAGATAGTACTTAAAAAAGAAGAAGTTATAAAACAATAGCAACTTGCTTGAAACACTCAGGATATTAATCTTTTGATTTTAGCTCTCTGTACTTTTTAACATAAAAACTTTGAGTAGTGTCACAAAACTCAGACCTACCATCTATATAAAGGTTTATTTGTGAACATCCAAGTTTTTTTTCAATTTTTGGATGAAGCGTCATCTTCACCTCTTGGCGTTTTTTAGGAGATGTTCCGCTTTGTCTTATACGCATTAAGGTTACCTTTTGAATGCTTTGATTTGGATTTTTAATAAAGTACTGTACGCCACCACAACCACATTCAGAAGAGTTTTTTGTATAGATAGACGGATACTTTCCACCAAGACCGATTTCATCACAGCCTGTAAAAAGAAGAAGAGGTAAAAGAAAAATAGTCCATTTCATAAGAAGCTCCATTGACTTTATTATAGCACTTTTATGAAATGTGTTTCTTCCAATTAGATTATAAAATCTTATATATTTGTTTTTGCTAGACACTCACATCTTTATCCATATCTAAGCTCAAAGAATAAAATGAGAATTAAAGGTCAAGTGCATATTTTTTAAGTGTATCAATGTCTATAAGTTGAAGTATCGCCTGATGTGTTGAATGAATAAAGATTTGTGGTGCCATTCCATCTTTGACAGCTTGAACAAAACGAGGTCCTGATAAACACCAGCTTTGACCTGCTTTTACCCCAGGAAAATTATACTGAGGCATAGGCGTCGAAATGTCATTCCCTGCTTGTTTAGAATAGTCTAAAAACTCCTGAGTCGCATATATGCATACCGCATGTATTCCTGGGTTGTCAGGTCCACATTGACACGAACCATCTCGGTAAAAACCTGTCAGTGGATCTAAACTACAGGGCTCTAAGGGCTCGCCAAGGACATTAATTGACTTAAACATTTTCATACCTTTAAAATTATTATCTGATTGTAGCCAATCAGTTTTATTTTTTTATGCACCAAGAAAGTCGCTTTTGTTTTTTAACTTAGTTTTAATAGTTAAATTAGAAAACCACAGACTTGTAAAAATTAAACAAAATGATTAATATCCCTTCATCTCGCCTTCAAGATAATTCAAAGAGGCCTTCAATGCCTCTATAACTGATATGTTATTATCACCTAAGCGCTCTAAGCTTAGGGTCTTAAGTCGTTCCAGATAGATATCTAGCAGTTCATTGTTATTCATCTTTGACCTTAGTGTAAACGTTACGATAAGTATAATATAACTCGGATGAAAATGTGAACATGATAAAAAAGTTTTAGGAGATTCCCCCGAAGGGGAAGGAGAATAGAGAATAAATGTTTAGCTAGTCTTACTTGATGTCGTGATCTGCCCAGTATGAACGGATCATGTTTTTTGTCTCTTCTGGCAGAGGGATATAACCAAGCTTCTTTGCTGCTTCATCACCCGTTTTAAATGCATAGTCATAAAACTCAGTCACTTGTTTGTTTGTCTTAGCCATCTCAGCTGGAAGAAGGATAAATGTTGCTGCAACGATTGGATATGAAGTATCCCCTGGTTGTAGTGCTAAAAGAGCGAAGAAGTTGTCTGCTTTTGTCCATGAAGCATATTTTGCTGCTGCTTTGAAGTTCTCTTCTCTTGCGCTTACCCATTTACCGCTTTTAGTTTGAAGTGTTGCTGCTGCAAGATTGTTCTTCTCTTTATAAGCATTTTCAATATAACCGATAGCAAAAGGAGTCTGTTTTACTAAAGATGCAACACCTTCATTACCTTTACCGCCGATACCTGTAGCCCAGTCAATTGCCTTACCTGCACCGAAGTTGTTCTTCCAGTTTTCATTTGACTCTGAAAGATAGTGTGTAAAGTTATATGTTGTACCTGAACCATCTGAACGGTGACATACGATAATTTTTTCATTTGGAAGGTTTACGCCTGCATTGTTAGCAACGATAGCTGCATCATTCCATGTCGTAATCTTACCTGCAAAGATATCTGCTACAACAGAGTTAGTTAACTTAAGTTGCTCATCTTTAACACCAGGAACATTTAAGGCAATAACAATAGAACCGATAACTGCTGGAAACTGAAGCAGTTTCTTTTCTGTTAGATCTTTTGTTTTTAGTGGCTTATCTGAAGCACCGAAGTTAACAACACGCTTAGAGACCTGCTTGATTCCTCCGCCTGAACCGATAGACTGATAGTTTACACGTGTCTTTGTATCTTTTTGATATGAATAAGCCCAATCATAATATAAAGGCGCGGGAAAAGATGCACCT
>JBFFDB010000129.1:0-3165 GCA_041559595.1 Sulfurimonadaceae bacterium | reverse complement strand
TTATATATGCGAACGCCGTAAAAACCTTGTCTTTGAGGTTAAGGGGCTTGAGCACCTTATCCCAGGCACACCTGTAGCATTTGTTGATACTCTAACAAATAAAAATGGGCTGCTCTCCGCTCAACTAGACAATGTCGTCAGTGCCGCGATCATCATTTACCTTTACAAATGCGGTTATAAAGGCAGAGCCTTTTTTACTGCCCAAGAAGAAGCAGGAAAAAGCTGGCGTTTCTTATTGGAATGGTTTCGACGTTTTGATGAAAACACTGATCAGCTTTTAGTGCTTGATACTAGTCCGTATTCGTGTCGTGAGCATGCCGATGAACAACATGTAGTATTACGTCATTGTGATGCAAATGCGACATTTGACTCGCCTCTGACAAATGAAATCGAAACACTATGTAATAAGCTCAATATTAAATACAGTTTTAAAGATATTTATCTTAAAAAAGAGAATGAGAAAAAGGTATCTGCTGGGGTACAAGAAAACTCTCTTGGAAGAACTGAGATGGGAAGAATTATTGCTGCGAGTCAAGGGGCTATTCAAGGAACGACTTTGCAGATCCCTACAACTGGTTATCATACAACAGCTGAGACAGCATCAATAGAGTCGGTTTCAAAAATGTTAGAACTGCTTAAACATATGTATATTGACGCTTAAGCTCATACACACACTTAGTGCGTAAAGCCTGGTCCAAACCATTCATATAATCCCATCATAATCTCTACACCAATGAGAACAATAATGATCCATTCTAAAAATGAACTGTGATTGTGATTGGTAAGGTCCATGACCATCACGATATCATCTTTAATATTGTTGAGCTTATATTCAACAACTTCAAAACGGTCTTTTAGTTCAAGAGCGAAAGCCAATCTATTATAAAGTGCTTCAACGTCTTCATTGTCCCAAAGTATATTTGGTTTATCAAGAAGATACAGCTCTATAAGCATATCATGACGTATCAAGACAAGCTGTTTTGCAAAGCGGGCTAAGCGAGTGCGTTTAAATACTGAGAATGTGTCT
The DNA here is from genome assembly GCA_041559595.1 of Sulfurimonadaceae bacterium. Lineage (GTDB taxonomy): Bacteria > Campylobacterota > Campylobacteria > Campylobacterales > Sulfurimonadaceae. The sequence goes on along the minus strand of JBFFDB010000129.1, from coordinate 2,138 downwards.
GCTGCATCGATAAGACTACGACTTTTCTCATAATAATCATTCAACTTTTTCTCATAAAGTTCAAGCGCAACACTTTGGGATATAACATGGGCAATGATGATTAGACTGATATTGGTAAATTTTTTAAGCGTTATGATATTACTCTCAAGCGTGAAATTTGCAGAGAGGTTTTCATCTATACAGATAGGATAATCCTGATATAGACTTCCTTGATCAAAGTCTTCAGGATCTTGCACATCTAAGGCTTGAAGAGCAGAAATGATATCTTCTCTTGAATAATTGATCATAGTAAGCACATTAAACTGCGTAAAGGTGATCATAGCATCATCAATTACAGCATAAAAAGTCGCTTCAATGCCTTTTATAAGTGTGATTCCCAAGCCTTGCTCGATCTCATTGCGCGTAAATTGTTTTGGAAGATAAAATGAAATAAGTTCCATTTGTGTTTTCATGTAGAAGACCTTTTAATGTATGTACACAGGTTAGTTTTAATATCTATCAATTCATTTTTTTACAAATAAATTATACTACTTTTATAACAATATGAAGCATATGTATATGCTATTTTTAAAACAATTTATTCTTCATTATAATAGAGATAACATACATGTAAATTTACAGCTGATTTTAGATATTTCTTTGTAAAAAAACAGAAAAAGGAGTATAGTTCTGTTAAATAACAAATGCTTAAAAAGGCTTACAGGTTTTCAAAATATGGCCTGCATCAAAATCTAACAAGTGAGTAAAAATGATCTATAATGATTTAACAAATGAAGAACATGAAGAAGCTATTCAAGCCTACAAAGAGAGCCTTGCTCTTGAGCCTTTTCAAGCTGAACTTATCAAGCTTCAGCAACATGTTGAGCGACATAAACTTAAACTTATTATACTTTTTGAAGGACGTGATGCTGCAGGCAAGGGGAGTGTCATTGGAAGTGTAAGTCGTTTTATGAATCCAAAACATTATCGTATTGTTGCCTTAGGACGTCCTTCTGATGAAGAAAGATCGCAATGGTACTTTCAACGCTACATCAAACATTTTCCTCATAGTGGAGAACTGGTGTTGTTTGATCGTAGTTGGTACAACCGTGCAATGGTTGAACCTATTTTTGGATTTTGTTCACAAGATGAACATGAGATGTTTATGAAACATGTTGTTCCTTTTGAAGAGTCTTTGGTTGACCATGGAACTATACTTATTAAACTCTACTTTAGCGTTAATAAAGAGAAGCAAGAACTTCGTTTTGAGCAACGGCGCACCGATCCTCTTCGGCAATGGAAACTAAGTGAGATCGACTTACAAGCACAAAGCATGTGGGATCAATTCACCGATACAAAATATAGAATGCTCAGTCAAACACATCATGATAAGGCACCGTGGCATATAGTACGCTCAAGTGATAAGCATAAGGCGAGAATGGAAACGATGAAGCTTATACTGAGTCAGGTAGATTATGAGGGACGTTGCCGAACTATAGACTTGACATCAGATCCTAAAGTAGTGTTTTCAGCTAAGCAAGAGCTCGAACTGATGGACAATAGTATCAAGAAATCACAAGCTTGACGATGTTCATTGCAGTTCATAAGTGGGAATATCATTTGTTGATTCAAGAGCCAAATCATACACATGCCTCTACTGTGACATTTAATAGATAAAGTAAGGAGTGAGGAATCAATACACCTCTGTAGGTATATTGATTTTCTAGGTGTACTACTGTTTACTCAATTGCTTATGCAATGAATTTAGATCACCTAAGACATTAATGCTAACAATCTTTTCATTTTTAAAATTAAAAAAAGCAGCACCAGAATAACTTATTCGATTACCGGTTGCTTCATATCCAAGAAGTTCGCCTTCGTGTTTCCCAGAATATGTAACGTATACAGCCGCTAAGTTTTTTTCGTGAACTTCCATTTCAACAGCATGGTACAGATTTGGAAAGGCTTTTCCAATCATTTGTGCGTACTCTTTAAAACCATCGATTCCGTTAGCTACAATATCTAAAGACCCGCGAAAACGAATATCTTCATGAAGAATATTATCAGACTTTTCAAAGTCTTGGCTGTTCCACATCTCATAATAAGACCGAACAAGTTGTTTGTTATCCATTATCTCTCTTTAATCTCTAAAATTCTTT
>JBFFDB010000128.1:0-3167 GCA_041559595.1 Sulfurimonadaceae bacterium | reverse complement strand
AGCAGGGCTAATGTATAAATTCACACCAGTGTTCGAAGGAATCGCTGGAATAGACCTTCAATACAGAGATTGGGAAGATGTTGAGACCTTCCTTGGCAGAATAGAACTTAGTGAGACCTCTACAAGAATCTATATTGGTATGAATATCCATTTTTAGTTTTTCATAAAATGTAAAAGAAGGAGTTCTATATGTATCTGAAAGTTCTAATATTTAGTCTAATAACACTAATGTTCAGTGGATGTGCTTACAGCATTGGTTTTATTATCGTACTTTAAAGGATAGATATGACAAAGCATATTCATTATGACCCATCTAGTGAAGAGATTCACTCCTTCCACATGAAGGTAAGCTCTGATGACAACCATAATTATTACAAGATTCATCTTTCAGAATTAAGTGAGGGGCAACGTAAACGTATTTCACAGCGCTATGGTGTTTCTTTAAATATCTTAGAGAGTGAACCCTATCTAACACTAGTCAGAATCATAGGCATTTAAAACAAGCTTTACAAGATGTACATGATTTAAAAATGTATGTTGAATAAGTAAGTTTGAAAGTTAAAAGGAAGTGGCGGAGACCCAGGGATTCGAACCCTGGGAGGTATGACCCTCGCCGGTTTTCAAGACCGGTACATTCGACCAACTCTGTCAGATCTCCGTATGTTTGTACTGTTGTTGGAGGCGCCACCCAGATTTGAACTGGGGATAGAAGCTTTGCAGGCTCCGGCCTTACCACTTGGCGATGGCGCCATCTAGCTCAAGTAAATTCAAGCTATGGTGCCCGGAGCCGGACTTGAACCGGCACAGTATTGCTACCGGGGGATTTTAAGTCCCCTGCGTCTACCAATTTCGCCATCCGGGCGATTTAAACAACAATACTCAAGACTTTTAATAAAAATCTTCAATATTACAAATAAATGGAGCGGGAAACGAGGTTCGAACTCGCGACCCCAACCTTGGCAAGGTTGTGCTCTACCGCTGAGCTATTCCCGCACATTTTGTTTGTGGACGGGAATTTTAGCAAAACATATCTTAAATGTAAAGTAGTTTTTTGTCTTTTTGAGTATTTTTATCAAATAATTTCATATTTATTATAATCAAGTACTGATTTAGCCCTGTCCAAGTCTAAAAATTCGATATAATCACGATAATATTAATACCTAATAAAAGGATTTGCATGCGTAGTGATACAATCAAACGCGGATTTGACAAAACTCCTCACCGTTCTCTTCTTAGAGCTACAGGTTTAAAAGATGAAGACTTTGATAAACCATTCATTGGTGTAGCCAACAGCCATATCGATATCATTCCTGGACACTTCTTCCTTCAAGAGTATGGACGTATCGTAAAAGAGGCTATTCGTGAAGCAGGTGGTGTACCTTTTGAGTTTAACACTATTGGTGTAGATGACGGTATCGCTATGGGGCATGATGGTATGCTTTATTCCTTGCCTTCTCGTGAATTAATTGCTGATTCTATTGAAACAGTAATGAATGCCCACAAACTTGATGCAATGATCTGTATTCCTAACTGTGATAAGATCGTTCCAGGTATGTTAATGGGAGCTTTACGTGTTAATGTTCCTACGATTTTTATCTCTGGTGGACCTATGAAAGCGGGCCACAAAAAAGATGGTACACCCATTGACTTAGCAACCGCATTTGAAGCAGTTGGTCAGCATGCTGAAGGTAAGATGAGTGATGAAGAGCTTAAAGAGATTGAGTGTGAAGCCTGTCCTTCAGGAGGTTCATGTTCAGGTATGTTTACAGCGAACTCAATGAATACCCTTTGTGAAGCTATGGGTGTTGCCCTTCCAGGTAACGGTACTGTACTTGCGATGACACCAGAACGTATCGAGATGGTTAAAACAGCTGCCAAACGTATCGTTGAAATCGCAAAAATGAAAGAGGCCGATGCTTCTAAATTTAAAATGAGAAATGTACTAAATCACAAAGCAATCAACAATGCATTTGTTATTGATATGGCGATGGGTGGTTCATCCAATACCGTACTTCACTTACTTTCAATCGCTAAAGAGGCAGAAGTAGATTTTGATATCGCTGACATCAATAAGATCGGTGAAAAAGTAGCTCACATCGCCAAGATCTCTCCATCACTTTCAACGGTTCACATGGAAGATATTAATAATGCAGGTGGTGTTAATGCTGTTATGAAAGAGGTAACACGCCGTCAAGATCACGTACTGGACACATCTGCACTTATGATTACAGGTGAGACATTGGGTGAGCGTATCGCTGATGCAGAGATCAAAGACACAAACATCATTCATACCAATGAAAATGCTTTTTCCCCTGTAGGTGGTCTATCGATTCTATTTGGTAACTTAGCAGAAGAGGGGGCAGTTGTCAAAACAGCAGGTATCGCACCAGGCATGAGACAGTTTAAAGGTAGTGCAGTTTGTTTTAACTCACAGCAAGAAGCAATCACAGGTATCATGGGACACAAAGTAAAAGCTGGTGACGTAGTCGTTATTCGTTATGAGGGGCCAAAAGGTGGCCCAGGTATGCAAGAGATGCTTGCTCCTACTTCTTTAATTATGGGTATGGGCCTTGGTGAGTCTGTAGCACTTATTACTGATGGACGTTTTTCTGGTGCTACACGTGGAGCTTCAATTGGTCATGTAAGCCCAGAAGCTGCTGAGGGTGGGCTTATTGGGTTAATCGAAGATGGTGATGAGATTGAGATTGATGTAGATACTCACTTACTACAACTTAATGTTGATTATGAAACGCTTGAAAGAAGAAGACACAACTTTACGCCAATTAAAAAAGACATCTCATCTAAATGGCTTAAACGTTATTCTCTACTTGTTTCTAATGCATCTAACGGTGCAGCACTTAAGACAGAACTTTAAGCACTCCCTTGCTTAAAGGATCTCTAACTCTATATCACATTGTAATTCCGGATATCGCTGTTCTAATAAGTTCTCAATAGTCTGAAATATCTGATTGCACAACCTTTCATTTGCAGCAGCATAAACAACCGCCAGTTCTGCTTCTTTTGCATATTCAGAACTTATATCAAGCACTGATACGTTTAGTTTTTTCAAAATTTCTTTTATTCCATTAAGAACAGACCGCCTACCCTTTAACGATTCTACATAAGGAAGGTCTATTCGTATAAATACATTACCAATGACCATATTT
>JBFFDB010000127.1:0-3187 GCA_041559595.1 Sulfurimonadaceae bacterium | reverse complement strand
TACACTATCTGCAAATTCTGAGACGGATGCTTTAAAAGCTCAATTGCAAGCATTAACTGAACGTTTAAATAATATAGAAAAACTAAATAAAGAGACTGAAGAAAAGACAAATACTCTTATTGAAGAGACTGCAGACCTTAAAACTGGTTTCAACTTCAATGTTGTTGATACAGAAAAATCTTATAACGGTATGGGTGCGGCTGCATCTAAGGTTTATTACTCAAAATCACCACTTTCTATTGGTGGATATGGTGAGATGTTCTATGCGAGTAAAGAAGATGCTACTAATGTAGCTGACGTTTACCGTTTTGTACCATATATCGGTTACCGTTTTAATGACAACATCGTTTTAAACGTTGAGTTAGAATTTGAACATGGTGGAGCAGGAAACTCAACATCAAAGCCAGCAGGTAGTAGTACAAAAGATGGTAAGGTCATTGCCGAGTTCATGTACCTTGATTTTATGGTATCTGATAACTTCAACTTTCAAGTCGGTCATCTTTTAACACCTATGGGTCTAGTAAACTTGCGTCACGAACCGACACTGTTTAATACAGTACAACGTCCAAACACTGAAAAATACCTTATTCCTTCAACATGGCATTCAACAGGTGTACTTGCTTATGGTAGCGTTGGCGACACTGGATTCAAATATAACGCAGGTATCATCCAAGCAATTGACTTTGATACAACGGGCGCAGGTAAGAAAGGAACTATCCGTGATGCACGTTTAGGTTCATCTAACAATGCTGCTATGAATAATGTTGCCTTTGTTGGTCGTTTAGATTATACAGCCACACCAGGTCTTCTTGCCGGAGCATCTTTATATTACGGTTCAGCAACACAAGGCAGTGTTTCTGGTCCAACAGCTATGATCTATGACGCACACCTTTCATATGAAAATGATGGCTTCAAAGCAAAGGCTGTTTATTCAGCAACACAGATTGATGATGCAGACAAATTAGCTGCATTAGGAACTAATACGGCAGGTCAATCAACAGAAGATGCCCATGGTTATTATGTAAATGTAGAGTATGATGTATTAGCAAACATGAATTCAGAATACAAGCTTCCTATTTTTGCTCAATATGACTATATCAACCCAAATGACAAGGTTGTTGATGGTACAAATACGACTATTGCTGGTGATGTTGATGCAGAAAGTGCAACAACAACAGTAGGTCTAAACTTCTTTCCACATCCTCAGGTTGTGTTAAAAGCAGATTATGCCATGATCAGTTATGAAAATTCAGCATCAACAAAAAAAGATCAAGACATTCTTAGCCTAAGTCTAGGTTTTATCTTCTAAGCTACTTTTTCGCCTTACTTCTTTGTAAGGCGTTCGTGAGTAAAATTCGATAAAAAAGCACCTACCATGAAAAAACTATCTCTTCTCTTATTGTTTCTAGCTTCTCTTCACGCACAACTGATTTTATCACCTTTTGAAGCACTTAAAATGAACTTCAATGAAAACATTTTCATACAAAAGAAAAGTATACTTTTATCTAAAGCCCAGGCTAATGAAGTTCAGCAGCGTGCTAAGGTTAAATTAAATACAAAAATCTATAAAACTTTTAAAGTAAGCCAAGATGAAAAACTCTTGGGCTATGGCATCTTAGTCATTCAAAAGGTTAGAACTAAAACAAGTGCTATCTTATCTATTATTACACCCGATGGTATACTTAAGGCTATAGAAATAGTTGCTTTTAATGAACCTACTGAGTATATACCTTCTAAAACATGGACAGACACCTTTAAAGACATGCCTCTAGACGACACACTCAAACTAGGCAAGAGCATACCAAATATTTCAGGTGCGACATTCTCTGCCAGATCTGCTACAGATGCATCACGTATAGCACTTGCTATTTATGAACTTGTTATTGCGAAAGAGTTGTAATGAAGTTTCTTGTCTCTAGAAATATCCATGAGAACCCTAACTTCACCCTACTTCTAGCTTTTTATAGTCTCTTACTCTTGTTCTATTTCATAGGAGACCTTATCTATCTGTCTCACTTCTTTGGAACAAGCCCATCTGCTGTGCTTTTTACACTAAAAGGAAATGAAGATGAGTTTATTGAGCCCTTGAGTTTACTAAGCTTTTTAGAACACTTTCATGTCTCTTTATTTATCTCCATATTAGCTGTTTTTACAACAATGGCCATAGTATTAAGACTCATCCTAAGTCATGCGCATAAGAGTCTTATCCTCATCCTAAGTATGGGTTCTGTTCTAATTTCGGCTATTAGTTTGGTAATAAGCTACTTTTTTATTGAGGGCTTTGTTTATCTTTTCATACTTACTACACTGACATGGCACCTATCTGGTATATATGCAGTGATGCTAACCTTATATGAACTAGTTAGAAAAAAGAAATGGTAAACACCAAACTCTTTATTATCCTTCTTAGCTTTGCTATTGTACTTATCAGTATGCAACTGCTTAGTGGAATTTGGCTTTTTATAGAAAAGTTTGGGCTTAGCCCAAGTGAGGTTTATCATTACTTTCATGGGAATGAAAAAGAATTTATACTGCCTAAAAGCTTTGAGGGCTTACTTGAAACAGCTGTGCCCCACTTTAAGGCGATAAGTACGACTATCTTTGTTTATGGGCACTTTCTACTCTTTACAAAGGTCATCTCTGAGAACAAGAAGTTCTTACTTATTTTCTTGCTCTTTCTTTCTGCGAGTATAGATATCTTTTCACCACTAGGGATCGTTTATGGTTATATGAGCTTTGCCTACCTTAAGGTAATTTCTTTTTGGAGTTTTGAGTCCTTAATGGGCTTACTTTTATGTATTCTTGTTTACGCGGGTCTACAAGTGAAAAAAGACTAAGGTCTTGAGTCAGTTCTTTCAGCCTTTTATTTATCTTTAGTTCTTTTGTATTGGTCACAAGCAAGTAGCCTAAGGGCTGTGCATCTAAAAAACGAACAGCTTTATTATAAGGCATGACAGAGGCTGCCGTTGCATAAGCATCTAAGTCACTATTAGACAGTTCATCTGAGATGAGTGTAATAGAAGCAAAGATTCTTTGAGACTGATGCGTTTTTGGGTTTATCAGGTGGTTATAGTCCGTATCTTTTACATAACGTCTATAGTTTCCACTCGTTGAGATAGCCGTATTATTTTGAGCCATAGTAAAACTAGCCAGAAGGCCCTCATAAAAAGGGTTCTGCACTGACATC
>JBFFDB010000126.1:0-3213 GCA_041559595.1 Sulfurimonadaceae bacterium | reverse complement strand
TATGTAAATGCTACATTACAACCTTTTTCTGCAAAGGCATATACGATTGCCTTTCCAATTCCACGTGTTCCACCACTTACAAAAAGAGTCTTACCTTGCATTACAGTCCTTTAATTTCATATTGTTTCATTGTCTCTTCTAGTACTTTCATATTGTCCATACTTGGGGCAAGAAGAGGTAGTCTATATTCTAATGTGTCAATCAAACCAGCAATATACATTGCAGCTTTTACTGGGATTGGATTTGACTCACAAAACATTACTTTGTTGATAGGAAAAAGCATGTCATTTAATGCTTTTGAGCCTTTGTAATCACCTTCGAGTGCCTTATGTACCATCTGCGATTTAATATCAGGTAGAAGGTTTGAAGTAACAGATGTTGAACCTGCACCACCATTAGCTAGGATAGGGTAATCAATAGCATCATCACCACTTAGTACAGCTAGCTCTGGACGACGTGATAGAAGTTCAACGGTACGCTCTAAACTACCCGTAGCTTCTTTAACCCCATAAATATTTGGAAGATCATCAAATAGACGAATAGTAGTATCAGCTGAGATATCTACCCCTGTACGTCCTGGAACATTATAAAGCATGACACCAAGGTCAGGAACAGCAGCAGCAATTGCCTTATAGTGTTGATATAGACCCTCTTGTGAAGGTTTGTTATAGTAAGGGCTCACTGAAAATATAGCATCTACACCACACTTTTGAGCATGAACAGCAAGATCTATGGCCTCTGCAGTCGCATTAGAACCTGAACCTGCGAGGACTTGTGTGCCAGTTCCCTTACATACTTCAACAGCAATCTCAATACAACGTTTATGTTCATCATGTGTTAATGTTGCACTCTCACCTGTTGTTCCTACGGGACATACTGCGTCCATGCCATTGTTGATTTGGCGTTTAATGAGTGCAGCGTAAGACTGCTCATCTAGTTTTCCATTTTTAAATGGTGTAATAAGTGCAGTGGTTGCTCCTGTTACCTTGTTCATTGGTCACCTTTTCTTAAAATTACTGTCGTTGATTGTGTTTCATTGAAATATTTTACGGCTACTGCTTGAATATCAGCAGGAGTAAGTGCATTTATGTTTTCTTCATATTGCATAATAGGTTTTAAATCACCGCGTGCAAGATAACCACCAAAAAGGTCACCTACAGATGAAGATGATTCTAGGGAGAAAATAAATTCTGCTTTAGTGTTGACCTTGACTTTTTCTAGCTCTTGCTCATCTACATTTATTGTCTTTAATTTAACAATCTCAGCTAAGATCTCTTTCTCAACATCTTCTGCTTTTACACCAGGATTACACACAGCCATAAAGATAAACAGACCTGGATCAATGTTTTCCATATTGTAGGCATAAATCTGATTGACTAAACGCTTATCATTTACAAGACCTTGATACAGACGTGAACTTTTACCTGCACTTAGCATCTCTGATACGGCAGAAAGAGCGGGCTGGTCAGCATGCTGAAAGTTTGGTATATGATAAGTGATAGCAAGCATTTCTACTTCACTTTCTTTGTTGACAACAAGACGCTTTGCGCCATCTTGTTTTGGTTCGACCTGATGTACGGATGGAAGATCTTTTTTATTAGTGATTTTTTCAAAACGCTTTTTTGCAAGAGTAAAAACATCATCTGCATTGACATCACCCGTAACTACGATGATGGCATTTTTTGGTTGATAGAAAGTCGAATGAAAATCTTGAATGTCTTGAAGTGTCCAATTTTGGATGTCATCCATAAAGCCAATTGGTGTCCAATGATATGGATGATAAAGGTATGCGTTGTTGAAAAGTCTAAAGTACATATAGCCTAATGGAGAATTGTCTGTACGCCAGCGACGTTCTTCAGCAACAACATTACGTTCTGGTTGAAATTCGTCGTCTTTAAGTTTTAGACTTTCCATCAGTTCGCCAAACAGATCTAAAGACTTAGAAAGGTTTTTCGTAGAACTTTTGATGAAGTAGTGTGTATAGTCAAAACCAGTAGAAGCATTGCTAAGTCCACCCATGCCTTTTACAACATCATCAAATTCACCTGCTTTTAGGTTGTCAGTTGATTTGAAGTTCATATGCTCTAGCATATGTGCGATACCGCTTTTGCCCATAACTTCGTTACGACTACCCACCTTATAAAAAATGTCTGTAGAAATAACGCTTGTATTGTTTTCCATAGGGATAACGACGATTTGTAGACCATTGTCTAAGGTCTGTGTTTTATATGCTGGTAAAGACGCTGACATCATTACTCCTGTACTAAATATTATTAAACTTAAAAACCTAAGCATTTTTTCTATCGGCTCCGATAGCTTCGGTAATATTACTATATCCATCCGCTTGAAGAAGTTCTATAAGACCTTCATTGATGTCACGAATTAGTGTAGGACCATGAAAAACAAGAGCTGAATAGACTTGAACCAAAGATGCACCCGCTTTGATGCGTTTGTATGCTTCTTCAGCAGAATCAATCCCACCAACTGAGATAAGAACAGCTTTGCCATAGAGCTCTTTAGCAACAGCTTCAAAGATTTTGAAACTCTTGTCTTTTAAAACAGCTCCAGAAATTCCACCAATATCTTTTGGCTCAGATACTAAAGTGTAGTCAATCGTTGTATTTGTTGCGATGATTCCAGCAGCCCCTGCAGCTACTGCCATCTTAGAAAGTTCGACGGCTTGTTCTGGTTCCATATCAGGCGCAATCTTTAGTAAGATTGGTTTATCTGTTAGTTTTTTAGCTTCTGCAAAAAGTTCGTTGATAAAGGCTTCATTTTGAAGGTCTCTTAATCCCGGTGTATTGGGAGATGATATGTTGATAACAAGATAGTCACACAGGTCTTTGAACTTTTGGATCAAGATAGTGTAGTCAGAAATTGCGTTACTTTCTTCTGTGATCTTGTTTTTACCAATGTTCACACCAATTGGAGTAGAAAAAGGAAAGCGCTTTGTAAGACGCTTATGCACTTTTTTCATGCCGGCATTATTAAAGCCCATAGCATTTTGAACGCTCTCTTCTGGAATATGACGAAACATCCTAGGCTTAGGGTTTCCATCTTGTGGCTTAGGCGTTACCGTACCAATCTCAGTAAAACCAAAACCAAGGGCTTGAATACCGCGGATCATTGTTGCATTTTTATCAAAACCTGCACCTAGACCGACTGGGTTTAAAAACGTCCGACCAAAAAGTTCTTGAGAAAGTGATTCATGCT
>JBFFDB010000125.1:0-3250 GCA_041559595.1 Sulfurimonadaceae bacterium | reverse complement strand
GTATTAAATACAAGAGTACAAAGGAAAAATATGTCTAGTGGTATTGTTATTATGATGATAGGTATCTCTCTGTTTTTAGGAGCTCTTGCTCTTATTGGTGTGATGTGGGCGATTAAATCAGGTCAGTTTGATGATGGCGAGAAGATGATGAATAATGTGCATTTTGATGGAGAACAAGAGCTCAATGAGGCAGCTGAGAAAGAGCGCCGTAAAAAAGAGTATAAGCCTAAGGATTAATCTCTTTGATACAGGGCCTTAAACTTTAGACGTGAGATATTACTCTTATCTTCAACAATACTAAATTCCAATTCATTTAATTCTTTCATCTCAAAAAGTCTTACCTCATTTCGTTCAAGTGGCCATGGTGGTCCATCGAACTTTTCACCTTCAAGCTTTCCATTTGCAATGACTAATAATTTACCTCTAGGAGCAAGTAATGAGCTGATGGCGGTAATAATCTTATCTCGAAGTGTTAAGGGCAAAGATTGAATAGTGCGTGACTCAAAAACAAAATCATAAGCGCCGAGCATTTCAGCAGGCATTTCAAAAATATCTTGTACTTTGAAATCAACACCGAATCCCTCAAAACGCTCTTCGCACCATGCTATAGCAGAGGGCGAGATATCAATAGCGGTCACATCAAAACCAGCCAATGCTAAGGCAACTGCGTCATCTCCAAGACCACATCCAACAACAAGAGCCTTACCTTGAGGAAGGTTGTTTTCTATGTATTCAACAAGGTACTCATTGGCTTGCATCTCAGCCCAAGGGATATTTTCATTTTTTAAAAAGTTTTGTTTGTATAAGTCTTCAAACCAGGCAGAAGCTTGTTTATAATCAGGAATATTCATAAGTGGATTTTAGCATAGATATAGAGAGTTTAGAAAAGATTTAAAAGATGTGTTTTCGGGCTAGGCCCGAAAATGAAGGACTATTTAAGACCTGCGATATAAGCAGAAACAGCTTTGATGTCAGCGTCAGAGTAAGCAGCTACTTGACCTTTCATTAGTGCACCCATACCTTTAGAGTTACGAGTACCAGCCTTGTAACCTGCAAGAGCTTCTTCAGTTTTAGCAGCAGCCCAACCAGTAATTACTTCTGATTTGTTAAGAGCTTTCTTTTCACCATGAGCACCATGACATGCAACACATTTTTTGTATAGAGCAGCACCATCAGCTGCCATTAGAGTTGAACCAGCTACGATAAGAGCAAGAGCAATTTTTTTCATTGTAATTCTCCGAAATTTAATTTGCACGCATTATATAGTGAAGATTCTTATAGTTGAGTTAAAATATTTCAACTGATTTTTTGTGAGCAAAATCGGATTTACCTTTTTATTAACTCATATTTGTTAGAATCGCGTATTATTAAAATATCATAAGGCAAAATTATGAAGTATACAGATGAAGACCTAAGCGGAAAAACAATTTTAATTACGGGTGGAGCAGGATTTATCGGTTCTAACCTTGCATTTTATTTTCAAGAAAACCATCCTGATGCAAAAGTTGTTGTATTTGACTGCTTTAGAAGTGGAGAGACACTTTCAAATGGAAATCTAAAAAGCTTTGGACATTTTAAAAACCTCATTGGCTTCAATGGTGAGATCATTAGTGGAGACATCAATGATGCGATAGCACTTAAAAATTTAAGAGAAAATTATAAATTTGATTATATCTTTCATGAAGCAGCCATTTCAGATACTACAGCCTTAGAACAAGACCTTATGATAAAGACAAACGTGAATGCGTATAAGGATTTACTGGATATGGCAATGTGGCATGGGGCAAATATGATTTATGCTTCATCTGCAGCGACCTATGGAGATGCTCAGTCTCCTCAACGTATAGGACGCGAAGCTCCTCAAAATGTATACGGCTTCTCGAAGCTTTCTATGGACCACCTTTCTCGTACGTACATGGAAAAGTCAGATATCTCTATTGTAGGACTTCGTTATTTTAATGTCTATGGTCCACATGAATATTTTAAAAATTCAACGGCATCTATGGTACTTCAGTTTGGTCATCAACTTCTCTCTGGTAAGAATCCTAAACTATTTGAAGGCTCAGACAAGATACTTAGAGATTTCATCTTTATCGAAGATATCATCCAAGCTAACATCAAAGCTATGCATCCTAAAGAGAGTGGTATTTATAATGTTGGAACAGGTAAGGCACGTTCCTTTCAAGATATTGTAGACATCTTGCAACGTGAACTTGGAACATCATATGAATGTGAATACATTCCCAATCCATTTATTGGTTCATACCAGTTTCATACTGAAGCAGATATAGAGACAACACGTACGGGCTTGGGATATGAGCCTGGTTTCGAGATGGAAGATGGTATCAAGTCGTATGTAAAAGAGATTAGACGTATTTATGAAACAGAAGTGAAGAAATGATAGAAAGTCTTAGAAATACTAAACCAAATATTTTAGTTGTGGGTGATCTGATGATAGATCATTATCTTTGGGGAGACTGTGATCGTATTTCTCCTGAGGCACCTGTACAAGTGGTCAATGTATCTAAAGAGACAGCTGTACTTGGTGGGGCAGGAAATGTCGTTAACAACCTTCATACCTTAGGTGCAAGTGTTAGTGTAGCTTCTGTAATTGGTCAAGATGAAATTGGTAGGGAACTTACGCTAATGCTCAAAAGCCTTGGTGTAAAGACAGAAGGCTTGGTGACGCAAGAGGGACGTAAGACATCTAAAAAGTCTCGTGTTATCGCATCAAATCAGCAAATACTACGATATGACAAAGAGAGCAAGGAAGATATTTCCAGCGAGTCAGTAGACAAGATAGTTTCTGCTATTAAAAAAGATTTGTTCTTATATGACATGATTATCCTTTCGGATTATGGAAAAGGTGTATTAACACCAACTCTTTGTCAAGAGATTATCTCCGTAGCAGCTTCACTGAATAAAAAAGTTCTGGTTGACCCTAAGGGAAAAGACTATAGCAAGTACAAGGGTGCACATTTTCTTACACCAAATAAGAAAGAAGCTTGTGAAGCAACAGGTATAGATATCATTGACGATGAGTCTTTACTTAGAGCAGGGGAGTGGTTGCGTAAAGAGTGTGAGCTTGAACTCTCTATGATTACCCTTTCTGAAGATGGTATCGCTATCTTTGAAGATAAGATGACTAAGGTTCCTACTATTGCGAAAGAAGTCTTTGATGTGACAGGAGCGGGTGATACTGTTATATCTTCTTTAGCTTATGCAATTTCAAGTGGTAAAGATATCGTAT
>JBFFDB010000124.1:0-3288 GCA_041559595.1 Sulfurimonadaceae bacterium | reverse complement strand
TCATTTCTAAACTTATATACGATCTTTCTCTGCTCATTTGCAACATCATCATACTCAACAATCTGCTTACGTCCTTCAAAGTGCATAGTTTCCACTTTTTTCTGTGCTTTCTCAACTGCGCGTGTCACCATTTTAGACTCGATATACTCACCGTCTTCAACACCCAAACGTTCCATAATACTTTTAATTCTATCTGAGCCAAAAATACGTAAAAGATTGTCTTCAAGACTAAGGTAAAACTGTGTAGCACCTGGATCACCCTGACGACCAGAACGTCCACGAAGCTGATTGTCAATACGACGGTTTTCATGACGTTCCGTACCGATGATGTATAAACCACCAAGATCTTTTATCTCATCTGTTACTTTAATATCAACACCACGACCAGCCATATTAGTCGCGATAGTCACCGCACCTTTTTGACCTGCATTTTTAATAATCTCACCCTCTTGTTCATGCTGCTTAGCATTTAAAACTGTGTGAGGGATCTTTGCTTTAGCTAAAAAGCTATGCAGAGCTTCTGACTTTTCAATAGATGCCGTACCAATAAGTACGGGCTGTCCCGTAGAATTCAGCTCTTTAACCTTTGTCATTACCGCTTCAAATTTCTCTAATTCAGTCTTATAGATAAGGTCATTCAGATCTTTACGCTGTATAGGAATATTAGTAGGAATAGAAACAACATCAAGATTATAGATCTGCGCGAACTCTGTCGCTTCAGTTTGAGCTGTTCCCGTCATACCTGCTAGTTTGTCATACATTCTAAAGTAGTTTTGAAAAGTTATATCAGCAAGCGTTTGGGTCTCTTCTTTAATATCTACTTTTTCTTTTGCTTCAAGCGCTTGGTGCAGTCCTTCAGAATAACGGCGTCCTTCACTTAAACGACCCGTAAATTCATCTACGATCACCACTTCACCATCACGTACAACATAATCTACATCAGCTTCAAAAAGATAGTTTGATTTGAGTGCGTTATCAAGAAAGTGAGAAAGCTCTGCATTCTGAGGACTATAAAGGTTGTCAACTTCAAATAGCTCTTCTGCCTTAGAAATACCCTCTTCAGTAATAAGAATAACACGGTCTTTTTCATCAACGCTAAAATGCTCATCTCGTATCAGTGCCTTGGCAACAGTATCAGACTTATCATAGTTTTCAATCTTACGGTTTGTTGGACCTGAAATAATCAATGGTGTACGTGCTTCATCAATTAAAATTGAATCCACTTCATCGACAATAACAAAGGCGTGGTCACGCTGTACCATCTGATCTTGAGAATACGACATATTGTCACGTAGGTAATCAAAACCAAATTCATTATTTGTACCATAAGTAATATCTGACATATACTGCTTACGTTTTGTTTCGGGATCATACTCAGTCTCTAGTATTGTGCCTGTACTAAAACCTAAGAAGCTATACAGTCCACTCATCTCAGCTGCATCACGTGAAGCAAGATAATCATTTACTGTAACAACATGAACACCCTTACCTCTCATAGCATTAAGAATAACGGCCAAGGTCGCTACAAGTGTCTTACCCTCACCTGTTTTCATCTCTGCAATACGGCCTTCATGAAGTACCATACCACCAATAAGCTGTACATCAAAATGACGCATATTTAGAACACGCTTTCCTGCTTCTCGTGTTATAGCAAATGACTCGACTAAGACATCATCTAGACTTTTTTCTTCACTTAAAACAGAAACTTTGAGTGCATTAAAAGCATCTTTTAGTTCATCATCACTAAGTGCCTCATATTTTGGCTCTAGTGCATTTATCTGACGTACACGTTTTGCATACTTTTTAAGTTCACGATCATTTTTTGTACCAAACACTGTTCCTAGTATCTGTTGAAGCATCTATACCTACTTTGTAATTCATTAATTTAATGGATAAAATTTCAAGTTTATGAAAATTTAAATTTTTCTGATTTTATCATATTAAGTATATAGCTAGATTAAAACACACCTTGTATAGGTAATGTAATTTTTCTTGTGGCTTTATTACACAGTTAAAAGAGAAAAAAGGATAAAATATTTTTTTTAGAAAGGCAATTATGAAATATTTAATAATCTTACTCTTTAGTGTCTCAAGTCTGTTTGCATTTGGTAAACACATTCAAAGCTTTCAAGCAAATTTTATTCAGACCATTACCGACGAAGAAAACAAGGTTCTCACATATAGGGGAAAAATAGATTCAAAACGTCCTAACCTAGTCTTATGGCACTATACTGAGCCCATTAATAAAAAGATATATATAGATAAAAAACGTGCTGTTATTGTTGAATCTGAACTCGAACAAGCCATTATCAAACAACTTAAGGGTGAAATAGACTTCTTTGGCATTCTTGCCTCAGCTGTTTGGGTAGACACAACCCACTTTAAAGCAAACTACAAGGGAATTGATTTTATTTTACAAGAAAGTGATGGTGTAATCGAATCCATTTCATATACAGATCAACTCGAGAACAAGGTACTTATCACCTTTTCATCTCAAAAACAAAACTATCCAGTAGAAGACATTTTCTTTAGACCAAAGGTACCTAAAGACTTTGATATTATCCGGGAGTAGTTTAGTTTTTAGACTACTGCCCTGATACTATTTAATCCCCGCAATAAGAACAATAATCCTCATGACATATCACTTCTTTATCACCTGAGTTAGAATACATATGTAGCTTTAGTCATTCTCAAGACTCCGTCTTACCCATCCATTTCCGCATCAACTTATCCTTCTCTTATTTTTCCAATCGTATTTGAAAACATTTTTCATCCATATCCAAAAGACGAACATCGCCACCATGAGCTTGAGCAATCTGTTCTGAGAGAACCAAGCCCAGTCCATTACCCTTTTCTTTCGTGCTTTTAAAGGCTTCAAAAAGTGCCTTTGTGTTTTCTATAGGAACACCAGAATCGTAGACGTTAAAGACATGATAAGCACCCTTGTTTTCATAGGTAATACGCACTTCTCCCTCTTCATTTTCATCTTCTTCGATGGCATCAATAGCATTGAAGATGAAATTGGTAAACAACATAGACAAAAGGTCTATATCGCCTTCTATCACAAAATCATCATGCACAAAATCAAAACGTATATCTTTACCATAAGAATAATATCCAATAGCAAGCTCTATATCTTCTAATATATCACTCCATTTCAAGGGTGATGTGACAGCCTGTATTCCTTTAGAAAACATCAAAGTCGCTTTAATAAAACGTTCTATCCTATATACCGATTTTTGCACTTCAAGCACAATAGGTTTATTCTCAAGTTTTACTCGTTTCATT
>JBFFDB010000123.1:0-3389 GCA_041559595.1 Sulfurimonadaceae bacterium | reverse complement strand
TATTCTAATATAACTATCTCTAATATAACTGAATATTTGACCAAATGAACGAGAAAAAGAATGGGTGAGGAGGTAGAAATCTACCTCCTCTGGTGTACTACTTGCGTCTGACTAGTACTACACCACCGCCAAGACCACGCCCACCAGCGTGAATCTGAGCTTTAACAACCCATACTGGACCGCCTAACTCTTGAGCAGCGATAACTGCATCTTTAACACTTTCTACCATAATACCCTTAGGTGTTGGCACGTCATACTTCTTGAAAATCTGTTTTGCTTGATATTCGTGAATATTCATATATCTCTCCTTGTTAAAGTAATACTGTATTTCTTTAAACAGACTAAATAGTCTATCTAGGTTCCGCACTTACGAAAGTCTATAAGACCTTTGGCGGAGGGTAATTACACTTAAAAAACTAACGCTTTATAAAGAAGGCTTAAGCCTTTCTAAAGTCCGCTACGCTTTTGGTGCGATCATATCTTCTGGAACTACATACTTATCAAACTCTTCACCTGTTAAAAGACCAAGTTCAATTGCAGTAGCTCTTAATGTTGATTTGTTTGCATGAGCTGTTTTAGCTATCTTCGCTGCATTATCATAACCTACATACGGGTTAAGAGCAGTTACTAACATAAGAGAATCATGTAAGAAATGATCGATCTTGTCAGCTACTGGCTCAATACCTTCAGCACAATGGTCATTGAATGAAGTAATAGAATCTGCAAGTAAACGTACTGACTGTAAATAGTTAAGTGCAATTACTGGTTTAAATACGTTAAGCTCAAAGTTACCTTGAGATGCACCCATAGAGATAGCTACATCATTTCCAAAAACTTGACATGTAACCATTGTCACTGCTTCAGCTTGAGTAGGATTAACCTTACCTGGCATGATAGAAGAACCTGGCTCATTTGCAGGAATCTCAATCTCACCAAGACCACAACGTGGACCTGATGCTAACCATCTAACATCATTAGCGATTTTCATCATATCTGCTGCTAATGCCTTAAGCGCACCATGAGCAAACACTAAAGCATCATGAGATGTTAATGAGTGGAATTTATTTGGAGCTGTAATAAAATCATGACCTGTAAGTTCAGAAAGTTTTTTAGCCACACGTTCACCTAACTCTGGGTGAGCATTAAGGCCTGTTCCAACTGCTGTACCACCAAGTGCTAATTCACGAACTGCTTCTAATGAGTCTTTAGCCATTTTTTCACATTTGTTAAGCATCTCTACCCAACCTGAGATCTCTTGACCTAAAGTCAATGGTGTAGCATCTTGCAAGTGAGTACGACCAATTTTAACAACTGACTCAAATTTAGCAGATTTATTTGCTAACGTAGCTTTCAGTTTAGCAATTGCTGGTAGAAGTGTAGTCTCAACAGCAATCACAGCTGCAACATGCAGTGCAGTAGGATATGTGTCATTTGAAGACTGAGACTTATTAACATCATCATTTGGATGCACAAGTTTTTCTTTTCTAAAGTCACCACCAAGAATTTCGGTAGCACGGTTAGCAAGAACTTCATTGTTGTTCATGTTAGACTGCGTACCTGAACCTGTTTGCCATACAACCAGTGGATAGTTACCATCAAGTTTTCCTGCAAGCATATCATCAGCAGCTGCTGCAATAGCATCCGCTTTAGCTGCATCAAGTTTACCAAGGTCTTTATTTACAAGGGCTACTGCTTTTTTTAAAAATGAAAATGCTCTTGTGATCTCATAAGGCATTGTTTCTTCACCAATAGCGAAGTTCTGAATTGAACGTTGAGTTTGTGCAGCCCAGTAAGCATCTACAGGAACTTCCATCTCACCCATGGTGTCTTTTTCAATACGTGTCTTCATACTATTCTCCTTCAAAAAATTTATTTTCATTCAGTGTGTCAATCAATGATTGAACAGAATCAACTGACTTTTTGAACATTTTTTTCTCAACATCATTTAGTGTAACTTCGATGATTTTTTCACAACCATTTGCACCGATCATGATTGGAACACCTGAAACAACATCACTGTAGCCATATTCACCATCTAAAAGAACAGCACATGGATGAATCTGCTTTGTATCTTTTAAAATAGCTTCAACCATAATTGCTGTTGATTTACCTGGAGCATAATAAGCAGAACCTGTTTGAAGGTGAGCAACGATTTCAGCTCCACCTTGACGAGTACGCTGAACGATTTCATCGATTTCTGCATGCGTAAGAACATCAGTAAGTGGTACGCCTGCTACTGTTGAATAACGAGGAAGTGGAACCATATCATCACCATGACCACCCATAACAGATGCACGGATTTGACCACCACCGTATCCAAGTTTTTCTTGGATAAATGAAGCCATACGTGAGCTGTCAAGAATACCGGCCATACCTAGAATACGGCTTCTATCAAAACCAGACTCTTTGATCGCTACATAGGTCATCGCGTCCAATGGATTAGACACCATAATAACAATTGCATTTGGTGAGTATTGCTTAATACCCTGAAGAACTTCTTTAGTGATTTTTGCATTTATCATTAAAAGGTCATCACGACTCATACCTGGAAGACGAGGGCTTCCTGCAGTTACTACAACAACATCACAATCTTTAAGATCGCTCATCTCTTCAGCAACAGAAACAACTGTGTGTGAACGAATAGCTGACGCAGCTTGAGACATATCTAGTGCCTTGCCTCTTGCAATTTCGATTTTATTATCTCTTAAGATAATCTCATGACATGAGCCATGCATAGCTAATGAATAAGCTACCGTTGATCCAACATTTCCAGCACCAACAATACCAACTCTTTTTCCGTGATTCATATAAACTCCAATGTAGTAGTTCATCGTCTCGATACACTTAGCAACTATCTGCGAGCAGACAATAATAAGTATATTTCAAGCGATGAGAATAGTTTCAAGACACAATTGTCTTTAAAATGAAACCCTAAGGTTTTACTTTAAAGAAAATACATCCATTTGATTCAATAAGGGGAAAGTTCCCTTATCTAAGATAAATACTTCGTCTTTCATAAGTAGAAAAACCACGTGCAGTTTGCCGTGATTAAAGAGAAGATTATCCACTCGATGACTTAATTGCGCATTATACTCAGTATAAACTTAGTAAAAGGAATTTTGTCAACAAGTGCCGATATCACCCATTACTAAAGTGTAAATGAGTGACTTATCGGATTTATATAGCGTCGATAATTGCGTTAAGAGTAGCAGATGGACGCATTGCTTTTTCAGCTTTTGCATCATCTGGACGGAAGTAACCACCGATATCTTGAGCTTTACCTTCAACAGCTAATAGCTCTTCCATGATTTTTGCTTCATTTTCAGTTAATGCTTTTGCAACTGGTGCAAATTTAGCAGCTAATTCAGCGTTATCACCTTCAGCAAGTG